>JAKORR010000405.1 GCA_029777735.1 Armatimonadota bacterium
CGATCCAGGCCAAACAAAGTGCTTGGGACACCTCGCAGCTCATTAATACCCAGCACAAGGTGGTGCGGTCGGTTACGGACATGGACGAGGTAGCTTGGCACTGGGGGCGGGGCGTGTTCAGGGTGAACGCACCCAAGGCCCAGGGCGTGGTGGGCTTCGTGGGCCAGGTGGGCGCCTTCGCACTGGGGAATGGGACGGCTGCAGGAAGAGCAACTACGCGAACGTGCTCGTCGTGGTGCTGGACGATATAGACCACTGGAACAGTCTGAGCGCGTTGTTGGTGCAGGTGGGAACAATCGCACGGTCAAATAGCCTTTCGCGCTACAGCGTTGGGAGCCAGGGCCGCGGAGGAAGACGCCGAATCGGCCTCGGGCAATCGCTGATCGCTTTGTCTAGAGGGGTGTAAAGCCTTGAGCAACTTTGTGCTTGTCTTTGTGTTGGGCGGTTCACTAATCCTCACCTTTCTGGTGGCGACGGGCCTGGGCGATGCCCAGGAGCAGGACTTCGAGGCGCGGGTAAAGGCAATCGCCGAGATGCTGCCGGAGCAGGCGACTGGTCTGGGTCGGCCGGCCAACGACCGTGCTGCATGGGAGAAACTGAGGCAGCAGGAGTGGGCGGAGGGCCTCCTGCGGCGCGCGGAAGCCCTGCTGACCGAGCCGCTCCCTGAGCAGCCCGATGACCTCTACCTCGACTTCTCGCGCACGGGCAACAGGTCGCGGTGGCAGAGGGTGTCTGGACAGCGGCGCGGGAGAATTGCGCCGCTGGTCCTGGCTGAGTGCTTGGAGAACAAGGGCCGGTTCCTGCCGGCCTTCGAGGAGTTGGTGAGAGCCCTCTGCGCCGAGCGTACCTGGGTGATGCCTGCCCACGACGAAAAATTGACCAATTTCGAAGGCACGAGCATCGACATTGACTTGGCGTCCTCAGCCCTGGCCTGGCAGTTGGCGACGGCGGCCTATGTGCTGGGTGACAAGCTCAGCAGCGAAGTGCGCCAGTTGATTCGCGACAGTGTGCGGCGATTCGTGCTGGATCCGTACATGGACATGGTGATGGGGAAGAGGCCGCGGAACTGGTGGATGAACACGACCAACAATTGGAACGCAGTGTGCCTGGCTGGGGTAACCGGCGCCGGGTTGGCACAGGTCGAGAGACGCGAGGACCGGGCCCGGTTCGTAGCCGCCGCCGAGCTCTACTCGCGCAACTTCCTCGCAGGCTTCACCCCTGACGGCTACTGCAGTGAGGGGTTGGGCTACTGGAACTACGGCTTCGGCCACTACGTGTTGCTGGCTGAGACTGTGGCTCAGGCAACAGGCGGCCAAGTGGATCTGCTGGCCCGCCCGGAAGCCAGGCAGCCCGCGCTTTTTGGCCTTCGCATACAGATCATCAACGGCGTGTCGCCTGCCTTTGCGGACTGCAGCATCGATGCCCGTCCCGCGGCGCCGACGATGTATTACCTTAACCGGCGCTTTAACCTGGGTTTGCAGGAATACGACGAGCTCTCACCGGAATCGGTAATAAACACCCTAACTGAGGCACTCATATTCCTTTTCTCCAATACTCTGTCAACACTGGAGCCAGCAAGTGAGGGCGCCGCCCCTGAGCTTGAGCTGCGTACATACTTCGAGCACGCGGGAATACTTCTTGGGCGGCCTAAGAAAGGTTCGCCCTGCCGCCTAGGCGTGGCCCTCAAAGGCGGGCACAACAACGAGCATCACAACCACAACGACGTGGGGACGTACGTGGTGGTGCTTGGCGAGCGCGCCCTACTGCTTGACCCCGGCTCAGAGGTCTACACGGCACGGACCTTCAGCTCACGGCGCTATGAGAGCAACCTGCTCAACTCCTATGGACACCCGGTGCCGGTGGTGGCCGGAAAGCTCCAGCGAACGGGAAGTGAGGCCCGGGCCGAGGTTCTCCGCACCGAGTTTAGTGAAGCCCAGGACCTCTTTGCGCTTGACCTGAAGGCCGCCTACGATGTGCCGGAGCTGACGAAGCTGGAGCGTACCTTCGTCTACTCACGCGAAGGCCAGGGTTCCCTGACGGTTACCGATCGGGTGGAGTATTCACAGCCCCAGACCTTCGAAACGGCGCTGCTGACGCTCGGCCAATGGGAGCTACTGGAGGCAACCTCGCTGCTCGTCTACGACGCCCAGGAAGCGGTACGGGTGGACGTGGAGAGTCCCGACTGCGGGTTTAAGGTCAAAGCGGAAGAGATCATCGAGGAGGGCGCCCACCCGACACGGCTAGGGATCGTGCTCGATAGGCCGGTCCAAGCGGCGACTGTGACGATGCGCATAACACCCTACACGGACCAAATGGACGGCGGGGTGTCGGGGCTGCTGCGCAACGGAGGCTTCGAGAGGGGCGTGTGGGGCTGGGAACTGCCGGCCGGGTGCCTGGGTAGCATCTCGGAGGAGCGAGCCGCGGGAGGTAGCCGGTCGCTCAAGATTGTGGATCAGTCGAAGACAGCGGGCTCAAACATAAGCTCAGTGCCGATCCCCGCGCCGGGGGGCGGGCCCTTTGAGATACGCGGCAAGGTGTTGCACGTCTCTGGGACGGGTATCGGCATGTATGTGCGGTACCTGGACGCCCGGCGCCGCTTGCTCAATGAGATCGACGCCAAGGGGAACATGGCGCCGGTGGGATCCCTCACGGGAGCCCTAGGGGAGTGGGTTCCCTTCGCCTTCCGGTTCGAGGCGCCGAAGGAGACTGCGTTCCTGCAGGTGTGGATTCACAGCTACAACGCCGCTGAGGTAGAGGCCTATCTGGATGACCTGGAACTGGTAGCGGTGGAGCAGTAGCCAGCGCGCACGGCGGCGTCTCAGAACTCCCAGGACTTGAGTACGCCGTCCCGTCGGACGCACACAGGCGTAGCCAGTCAAGCGCCCTGACACCCAGCCGCGGGCCTGCGCATCAGGGCGCCGACTCGCTATTGCAGCGCTTGGTCCTGTCTAGGACTGTCGGCTTCGGCTCCCCAGTCGGCGGAAGGTATTGATCCCACACAGGGTGAAACCCGGACAAACACCTCGGCCGGGCTTCCCGGTCATCTCTGCGCCTAGCCGGGCGCGAATCTGCTCGATAGGAAAAGAGGATTCCATGGAATACCGCATCCTGGGTCGCACGGGTATGAGCGTGAGCCTGCTCTCAATGGGCGGGCTGTTTGTGTCGAAGATCGCTGGTGAAGACCGCCAGCGGGCCTACAAGGCCGTGCGTCGGGCGCTGGAGCTAGGCGTCAACTATGTGGACACCGCTCCGAGCTATCTCGACAGTGAGGAAGTACTGGGGGAGGCGCTGGAAGGCGTGCCCCAACCCTACATCATCTCGACGAAGCTTGGCGGCAAGCCTCAACCCTTCGATCCCAGAAACTTGGATCACCTCAAGTTCTCCTTCGAAGACAGCCTGCGACTGCTCAAGCGCGACTACGTGGATATTCTTATGGTCCACGAACCCGACCGGCCGCAGTACCACGACTGGTGGACGGACTGGGAGAACTTCACCGGCCCTGTGACGGAGTACCTGGCCGAGTTGAAGGCCGAGGGCCTTATCCGTTTCACGGGTCTAGGTGGTACCACCCCCTACATTATGGCGCGTATCTGCGCCACCGGGCAGTACGACGTGGTGCTGACGGCCTTCAACTATAGCCTGCTGTGGCGCGAGGCGGCCCTTGCTGTGCTGCCGGAGGCCAAGAAACAGAACATGGGCATCATCATCGGCTCGCCTCTGCAGCAGGGCTGGCTGTCACGGCGCTTCGACGACGAGGTGAGGGCCTGGCCTGCCTGGCTCAGCCCACAGCGTCGGGAGCAGTTCCTGGCACTGTACGCATTAGTGGACGAGATAGGCATGCAGTTGACTGACGTGGCAATTCGGTGGATCATCTCGAACCCTGATATCACTACGACACTGATGGGTGCCCGCTCTGTGGAGGAAGTGGAGATGAACGTGGCCGCTGTCAACGCCGGCCCACTGCCGGCCGGCGTGATAGCGAAACTGGACGAGATCGCTGCGACGGTGCCCTATCGGCCCCACACAGAGCCCTTTGGCTGCGGCTTCGGCGGGCACTACCGGGGGCCGGGTCTCACCTAGCCAGTACAGGTCGCACCACCCCCTCGGTGAGCACCACAAGAGGAGCCAGATATGCCAGGGCGCCGCGGGTAGTGCTTAGCCTCAGCGCTCCAGAGTCTGACACGTGGCCGCAAGTTCAGATTGCTTAATGTAGTAAAATGAAATATAATGCATTATACTCCTTCGCAGGGCGTGATTGGCGTGGTGAAAAATTCATCTAGCGAAAAGTGGCTTCGTCCCAAGGAGGCAGCGACGTATCTGGGCATCTCCTTGAGCACCCTTTACTCCTGGCGCAAACGGGGCATCGTGCGATTCTACCGACTAGGACCGCGGGTTGTTGCACTGCTGCGTGAGGATCTGGACCGGCTCGCGAGCCCGGCTTTGGCAGAAGAGGAAGGGCCAGAAGCCGTCGATACTATCTCAGCCCTGCGCGTCCTCCACCAGCGCATGTACGAGCGCTACGGCGTCACCGAGGAGAGCACCGGCGTGATACGCCAGGCCCGGGAGGCCAGGGGACGGTGAATAGAGTCTGCGTGGATGCCTCAGTGGCGATAAAGTGGGTGGCGCCAGAACCGGGCAGTGACGCGGCCCTCGATCTGTTGGAGCAGTGGGGACCCCACGCTGAGCTGTGGGTGCCCGATTTGTTCTTCGCCGAGTGCGCAAACGCACTGCGGCACAAGGCTGTTTATGGTCCGGTCAGCCCAGAGGACGCCCAGCAGATGCTGCAAGGGCTGCTTCAGATCGAGTACCAGAGGGTCTCCGGGTGGGATGTGGCCGAGGAAGCACTGGATTTGGCTCTGCGGACTGGTCTCACCGTGTGGGATGCCTGCTACCTGGTTGTGGCGCGGCGTGTGGAGGCCGACTTGTGGACCGCAGACAAGACGCTGTACGAGCACGGGAGTCGGGCGCACGCTGCCGTGCGGCTTCTCGGGTAGCCTAGGGACTTGGGCAGCTTGGGCCGAGACAGGAGGAGTGGCGGGTTGCATAGAGTGCAGCCGAGGCTTGCGTGAGGTTTGCGTCAGGAACGGGCATAGCCTGAGCTCCCGTGACGAGAGGCCGAAGAAATAGACATAAGAAGCATTAGGTGACCAAGGACGGCCACCCCAGCCTCCTTCCGTACCCCTCGGCCAAAGAAGTAAGGCGCCCCTCCCCCCGGTCCCTTCGCTTGCCCCCTCTTCCGTCCCGGTCTCGTCGCTCCAACATCAGGCTAGAGCCGGCCAGATCGCAGGGGGGCGAGGGCGCTCATATCACAGGGACGCCACCCCTCCCCTGCGGGCCGCCATGGTGAGCCACAAAGGTTCAGATAGCCCATCCCGGGCGTGCCGAGGACTTCTGGGTGGCGGCTATCCACCGACCGTTCCAGTCAGCGGCCTTCATGCTGTTTGACACCCGCTCATCGAACTAGACCCCTGCGGCGATGACTACGAAATACTCGTATTACATACGACAAAGTTGCAGGTTGACGAAAACCTCGATGCTGTCGTCTTCCTAGACGGGGGCGTCGCGCTGCCCCAGGACGTTCTTGATGCGTTCCACCTGGCCCTCCCGACACATAAAGCTCAGATAAGTGAGGTGGTCATCGGACAGGACGCAGACTTCTCAGGCTTTGGTTTGCACGGGGTAGACCCGGCGCCCGGAAAGTGGTATAAGGGTACGTTGGTTGTGCGATCCGATCCAGCAAAGTAGTCAGGCCGCCGCAGCGCGCGAGGCAGCAGCTACGGGAAGGCGCGGGCGTCTCCACCTCGTCCGTGCAGGCAGCGCCAAAACCTCGGCGCGGCCTGGATGCCCTAACTCATTTGTCGGAGGTATCCTTCTGTTGGGACTTGGCGCGCGCGGCGAATCCTACTCGTCCAGCGATGACTGGAGGGATGTGAAGTGCAGTATAGGCAAGTCGGCAACACAGGCATTAGCGTTTCGGTACTGGGGCATGGGACGATGCGGTACAAGAGTCGTGAGAATGCAGCGGAGATGATAGCCCATGGCCTGCGTTTGGGCCTGACATACTTCGATATAGGTTCGGCCTACTCATTCAAGGCCTTCGACGATAACGCGGAGACCTGGGTGGGCGAGGCGCTGCGTGGGGTGCCACGCGAGAGTGTCGTACTTTCAGCTAAGGCCCAGCCGCGCCACGGCGAGACCAAGCTTGACCGAGGCCTGGGTATTGACACTCGTGACGACATGTGGCGATGTATCGAGAACTCCCTGAAACGAGTGGGTGTCGAGTACTTCGACTTCTACCAGTTCTGGGACATGAGCGCCGATGATCACTTCGACGCGGCCTGTGTCGGCGACGACTCGCCGCTGGTAGCAATGCGCGAGGCGAAGGAACAGGGCCTGGTGCGGCATCTAGGCTTCACGAGCCACGCGCAGGCGGACCAGATCATTCGCTGGCTCGAGGCGGTGCCGGACTTCCGATTCATCACGGTTTACTACAACTTCATGGACACAGCACCCGAAGCGGCCATTAATTTCGCCTACGAGCATAATATCGGCGTGGCGATCATGGGGCCGTTGCGCGGTGGACTGCTGGTCGGCGAGTCAGAGGTCTTCGCGCAGGCGCTGCCTGAGTTCGCGGGCCTACCGGTGCAGGAAATCGCGCTGCGATTCCTGCTAAGCACACCGGCCATCAGCACCGTGCTGTCAGGGATGAATGAGATTGCCCATATGGACCAAAACGCGGCCGTTGCCAGCCTGGAGAACCCAATGACGCCGGAGCAGCGTCAGCGATTCATCGAGGCCTTCCGGGAGTTTAGCAAGGGCGAGCCGCTATGCACGGGCTGCCGCTACTGCGCAGGCGTATGTCCTCAAGGACTGCCAGTGGCGCACATGATGCCCCTGTACCAGCTTGCGGAGGTCTTCAAGGTGGCCAGCGCCAACGCCCATATCAAGAGCATGGCAGGTCACCAGCGTCTGGACCCAGCCAAGTGCGTGGCGTGCGGTCTGTGCGTGGATAAGTGTCCCCAGAAGTTGCCCATACCGGAGCGCATGCAGAGGCTGGCCGAGTTGTCCGCCGAGCTTCAGGAAGCTGCAGTAGAGTAGACTGTAGACTTCGGTAGGCTCTTTGAGGCTTCGGCTGAGCAGCAGCCCCTTCGGCACGGGTCTGCGGGGTAGGTGGTGTGCGACGGGGCAAGGGCGTCTGCTTAGTGAGGTTTGAACCACACGGCCACCACCATGAGGAAGATGGCCAGCTGAGTCATCATCAGCGCGTCAAAGACATCGCCGCGGTGGTACCTGGGCATGGCCGCGATTAGAACGGCAGCGGCCCCGAGGGCTAGGCAGTTTGACAGAACCGTCATGATGATCCGACGTATGCTCCGGTTCACATCGCGGTCGCGGTCCTTGGTCTCGCTCTCCGCCATCTGCTATCACTCTCCGCAAAGGTAACTGCTAGGGGATCGAGGACTCGCGCATCCGTACGCCAAGATAAGGTCCCACCGTCCGCGCACACTCTGTACTTTAGGCTGCATCAATGCTCGTGTAAACCAAAGGCGAGAGACTGGCTGGGGGCTTAGGGGCCGGGTGGTGTAGGCCTTGCCGGGCGGAGGTCTACAGGCCGTACGGGCGAAGGCTAACTTGACTGCGACTTATGACAGTGGGTAAGCGCTGAGTCCCACGGAAAGGGTGACAGCGATGCGACTCCAGATCAACGGTGCAAGGGCCTCTGGACCCGCACGGTCCGTACCTTTTCTGCTTGCAATTGCCTGGCTGGCGGCCAACAGCGTGCTGGCTCAGCAGCCTACGGAAGGTCTGGTCGCCTACTGGCCCTTCGACGAGTTTAAGGACAAGGTCACTTCGGACGTTTCCGGACACGGCAACGACCTGATTGTCACTGCGTCTTTACAAGTGAAGGGCGTGCGAAATACCGGCCTAGAGATGACGGAATTGGACTCCTCCGCGCGTTGCATCGTTTCGAGAGTCCAGCCCCCTGCCGAAGCCCTAACCCTCGAGGCCTGGGTGAAACCTAGGGCCGTTGGCTTTGTGGACTATCCAACCATCATCCGCAAGGATAGCGCTTATGCCCTGCGTTTTGGTGGCACGCGCTTGGCCTTCCTTCTATGGTTCGAAGGCAAGCCTATCTATCTCGAGTCGGCGAAGACCGACTGGGTGGCAGACCAATGGTACCACCTAGCAGCGACCTACGACGGCGCACAGATGAGGCTGTTCATAGACGGGGCAGAAGACAGTAACTCGCCTCGGGAACAGAAAGGGGCTGTGGACACGTCCCTGGACAACTGTGCCATCGGCGCGGGTGCGGGAGGCGGGCGTTTCCGAGGAGTCATCGACGAAGTGCGCCTTTACCACCGCGCCCTGTCTCCCCAAGAGGTACAAGCCTCCTATGCGTTCGGGCGTCAGGCCCTGGAGGCCGAGCGGGATCGACGGTTTGAGCCCAAGCCCGTTGGGGTCGAACCGGTTGCTTTCCGCAAGCCAGCGAGGGACATAAAAATGATCGAGGACGGCTTTCTGTGGATTGACGCGGAGGACTTCAGCGACTACGGCGGCTGGCAACTGGACACGCAGTTTGTGCATTTGATGGGCTCAGCCTATCTCATCGCGGCAGGCGTCGGCACTCCGGTGAAGGATGCGACGCTGACGATTGATGTGCCCAAGGCGGGACGCTATCGGCTCTGGGTACGTGCCAAGAACTGGCTCAAGGACTACTCACCGGGCCAGTTCCGCGTGCTGGTCGGTGACAGGCTGACGGAAAAGGTTTTCGGCGCCGCGCCGAGCGAAGAGTGGCTATGGGAGTCGGGCGGCGAGTTTGATTTGGAGCAGGGCGAGGTACAAATCGCGCTCCGCGACCTGACGGGCTATTTTGCCCGTTGTGACGCGGTAGTGCTAACGACCGACCTGAGCTACACGCCGCCGTCGAAGATGGATGAGCTTCAGGTAGAGTGTAGGCGGCTCACAGGGCTGCCGCTGGAGCCAGAACTGGTAGGCGAGTTTGACGTGGTTGTGGTGGGAGCGGGCGTTGCGGGCTGCTGTGCAGCCGTGGCTGCGGCCCGCGGCGGTGCCAAAACCGCGCTTATCCAGAACCGGCCAGTATTGGGCGGGAATGCGAGCTCCGAGATAGGCGTGGGTGTCAATGGCGCGGCCAGTGGTCACCCGAACGCACGCGAGAGCGGCATCGTCGAGGAGATCGGGCGCATAAAGGCTCGCTTCGGCTACCGTGGCTGGAGCGAAGCCCTGCGGATGGTGACCGAACAGGAAAGGAACCTGACAGTCTTTGTCAACCAACACGTCGTCGCCGTGGAGATGGCCAACGCGCAGCACATCGCCTCGGTGAAGGCCGTTGATACCCTCACCGGAGGCTTTTCGGTGTACCGTGGAAGGGTGTTCCTCGACTGTACGGGGGACGGATGGATCGGGTACTACGCGGGGGCTCAGTATCGGTTTGGGCGAGAGCCGCGCGACGAGTTTGGAGAGAGCCTAGCGCCAGAGAAATCTGACCAGATAACGATGAGCGGCTGTCTGATGGGCGAGCACGGCCTGGCCTTCCGTTCGCAGGACACAGGCAAGCCTGTCCAGTACCTTCCGCCTCCCTGGGCACCGAAGTTCCCGTCGGCCGAGGAGTTCGGGCGCAACATCAGGTACTTCACGGGCGGCGAGTGGTGGTTGGAGCACCAAGGCACTATCGACGACCTCTGGGATGCCGAGAAGGCCCGCGATGAGCTGATTCGCATTAGCTTTGGCTATTGGGACTACATCAAGAACGTCTGGCCCGAGCGACAGCTGGCAGCCAACTACGCCATGGTGTACGTGCCCTATCTAGACGCCAAGCGCGAGTCGCGCCGCTTGGTGGGCGACTACATCCTGACGCAAAACGATGTGCAGAAGGCTGTGGTCTTCCCTGACCGCATCTCCTATGGTGGCTGGCCACTGGACGTGCACCACCCCGAGGGTATCTACTCGGGCAAGGAAGGGCCCTACCATTGCACTCCGCCAGTACCTCTCTACACTATTCCCTATCGCTGCCTGTATTCGGTCAACATCGACAATCTTCTGTTCGCGGGTCGCCATGTCAGCGTCACGCACATTGCGCTGGGCACGGTGCGGGTGCAGGGCACTCTCGCCACCCTGGGGCAGGCCGCAGGGACGGCTGCGGCAATGTGCCTCAGGTATGGCACGACTCCTCGCGGCATTTATCAGCAGCACCTGAAGGAGCTACAGCAGACGTTGGTCAAGGACGACCAGTACATTCCAGGGGTGGTGAACGAGGATCCGAAGGACCTGGCACGGCGGGCCAGGCTCAGCGCCTCGAGTTCAGGCGACCACGAAGAGTTCGGCAAGGCCCAGGTGCAGAAGGACGAGTTGCACCCGATGTCCACCTGCCGAGCGATGATGTTCCCGCGGGGCGAGAACCGGCGGCTTGGATCTGTGTACTTGCTACTGGCATCGAGTCTGGAGACACCCGTGCCTGTGACCCTCCACATCCGTGAGGCCCAGAGCTGTGACGATTTCTCTTTGCCCAGGGATATTGCGACCGTCAAGACGGAGGTACCACCTGGTCAGGAATCTTGGGTGGAGTTCAAGGTGGGCCGCGAGGTTGAGATGCCCTTCCTTTGGGTCTGGCTGGAGCCGGCGAAGGGTTTGTCCTGGCGAAGGATGGCCACGGCGCCCCTGGGCGCTCGACGGGCGTGGGGCCAAGAGGGCGACTGGCATGTTGTGGCGAACCAGTATTACGCTTTCTATACCGAGCCAGCGCTGGCACTAAAGACCGACTTCGCCGTGGAGAACCTCACCAACGGCGTCACACGGATCGTTGACACTCACTCCAACCTGTGGGCCTCGGATCCGACCAAGCCCCTGCCCCAGTGGGTGGAGCTGGCCTGGGACACTCCCGTTGAGATCAACTCCGTCTACCTGACCTTCGATACCGACATGAACGCCGCTTACCACAACGTGCCAGTTGTGGCCCAGTGCGTCAGGGACTATGAGGTGGCCTACCACGACGGCAGCGAGTGGGTGACCGTAGCGTCAGTAGAGGGCAACTTCCAGCGACGACGCGTACACCGTTTTGCGCCGGTGAGTACTTCGCGGCTGCGACTGACGATACTGGCCACCAACGGCGCCAAGTCTGCTAGAGTCTTCGAGATCCGCGTGTACAAGGAATAGCGTGCTGGAGAGTATAGGCGTCACAGGGACAGTGGAATGCAGTGGGGTGGGTCTATCGAGGTCTTCGAGGCGATTGCCTACGGTGCCTGGGGCTGTCCGAAGTTTTGGGTGTTTCTGCCACGAAGATTCCCCGCGTCTTTGCTCTCTCCCCAAACCCTAGCTTAGGGGGAACTGTACACTCCCTTCTGCTCCGGATGGTTGACAAAGCCGCCTGGGAAAAATTATGTAGGTGAGTGAACGTCTGTTCAGGGAGGAAGCAGAATGCAGCAGCGCGAGAGGATTCTCGAAGCCGCCGCCGAGGTGGTAGGGAGAAGAGGTTATCAGGCTGCCAGCATAAGGGAGATTGCGGTCCGGGCGGGGGTCGCAGTGGGTACGATATACATCTACTTTGCGGGCAAGCGGGAGCTTCTACTAGCCTTTGTTGACAGGCTAGCGGCGGAGCAGCCGCAGCCAGTGGACAGGGCCACCGTCCCAGGTTCGCGCGAGGGCTTCGAGCGATTCGTCATGCACGAGCTCAAGTTCCTACGACAGAATCGTCTCTTCGCGGCGCCCGTGCTAACAGAAGCGGTGTTCGACGATGAACTGTCGGCGATCGTGAAGCGCCAGCTCACGCGACCCGGACGCTCGCGCATGAGGGAGGCCCTTGCGGCGTGCGGGGCCGAAGACCCGGCCGCTGCTGCGCTGCCGGCCTGGAACATGGTTATGTTCAACGCCGTCTTTGCCCCGGCGATAGGACAGGAGCTCAGCGCGGCGAAATTAGCGTCGGCGATTTGGGCCCTGGCTGGTGGGTTTCCGGCGAAGATCCGGGCACGGCGCTAGGGCTGGCCCAGCGCAGAGGCATCTCCTTGCCGCGCACCGGTAGGGCCAGACAACAAAGCAGGGGGTATACATGGTGGCTCTAGCCTTGGGCTTAGCCCTCATTCTTCCCTGTCTTGTCGCAGAACTGCCGCCACATCCGCGCATCTGGATCACCAGGGCGGGTCTGTCATGGGTACGGAGCTTGGCGACTGACACTCGGCCTACGGCGCTTGGTTGGGCGCCAGCCGAAGAAACCGCCCGGGTGCTTGCTCGCGCTAAGGAGCTAGCGACGGCTCCTCCATACCATTACGAAGTGGACATGCCCGGCCGCGAGGGAGGACCATCCCAGCACTGGGAGTACACGCTTTCGGATGAGCCCCCGCCGCGCCACGACGACTTCTCTCACTATCCCCCCTGGACGGCGATGTTCCAGGAGGGCAGCGACGCCATCACCACGCGCATCAAGCACTTCGCCTTCGCCTACGTTGTTACCGGCGAGCCGCTGTATCTCGAGAAGGCCAAGGAGGTGGTCTTTCACCTTTGCCGCTGGCCTATCATCTGGACGGACCCAAGCTACGGCGGTGGCAAGCCGTGTTTGGACACGGGCCACGCGGCCCACGCGGTAGGCCTGTTCTACGACTGGTGCTACGACGGGCTGACGGAGGACGAGCGCAGGCTAGTGAGAGAGGCCCTGGTGGAGAAGGCCTTGGGGCCCATAGACGAGATTCTGGACAGTATACCCGCCTATCACAACTATGCCGCAGTGGTCTCCTTGGGCCTGGGAACGGGGGCCTTGGCGCTGCTGGGCGAACACGAGAAGGCCCAGTCATGGGTCGAGCGTTGCCTGGCCAAGATGAAGAAAAGCTTTGACATGCAGGGCAGCGATGGTGGACCGCTCGAGGGTCCCATGTATGGCACGTACTTCGCGGATAGCTACGCCCAGCTGCTGTGGGGCCTGCATACGGTTGGGATCGCCACAGACCTGTGGGACCATGTGTTCCTCAAGACGATGCCGCGCTACTGCATCGGTCTGATGGCGCCCGTCGTGCACCAACAGCCCACCTTCGGCGATGGCGGCCCGACCCAGGCCTTCAGGCTCAGCATGACGCTGTTGGCGCTGCGTGGCGACACCGATGCGGCGTGGTATCTGCAACAGATCGGCGCCCTGCGGCCCAGCGGCCTCGAGACTCTCCTCCTGCTGGACCCAGGCAAGATACGGCCGGAGCTCCCGGCGTGGAACCCCTCAGTCGCCTTCTTGGACATTGGCTACGCGAGCCTGCGCGACGGCTACAACGAAGAGGGAGCCTATCTGGCCTTCAAGTGCGGGCCACCCGAAAAGACCGTCGGGCACAACCACTTCGACCACAACAGCTTCCAGATTTGCTACAACGGCGCCTGGCTGGCCTGTGATCCGGGCTACCGTAGCTATTTCGACCCGCCCAAGCGCAAGTACACCACTTCCACCTTCGGGCACAACTCCCTTGTGCTCAACTTAACCCCGGAGTGGCTCCAGTCGAGCGAGTACGCGACACTCGGCGTGGATCAGGTGCAGCTTACCCGGGGACGAATCGCGCGATTCTTCTCCGCCGAGGGTTATGATTACCTCCGCGGCGACGCGACGGAAACCTACAACACCGATGACAAGCGCATCCTCGAGAGAGCCTGGCGTGACGTTCTGATGATCAAGCCGCGTGTCTTCGTGGTGCGTGACAGCTTGGAGGCTACCGAACCTGCGACCTATCACTACCTACTGCACACCTGGGCGGGCCAAGGCCTCTCTCTCGAGGGCGATAGCCGGGCAAGAGTTGTGACGCCCAACGCTACTCTCGACGCCTGGATCTTCTCGCCCCAGCAGATTGAAATGAGCGCCGGCGAGTACAAGGGCGCCGAGGCCTTTGGGCCCTACGTCATGGCCAGCACGGCGCGGGCCAAGCAAGTGACCATCACTTCAGTCCTCATCCCCAGCAAGTGGGTAGGCCTCGTCAACGGCGGCTTCGAGGAGGGTTTGGCCGGGTGGCGCCCCCGGACCATGCCCGGATTCACGGAGAATCACGTCATTGACGAGGCGGTTGCCCATTCTGGGAAGCGCTCGGGGCGCATCGACGCTCCCGGCGGCTATTACTACTCTTCCTACTTCACCGCCCCGGCAACCACCACGATACATGTGCGCTTTTGGGCCAAGGTCCAGGGCGCCCCAGGAACCGCCACCTCTTGCCTCTACTTCTGGCGCGACGGTAAGGCCTTCCACCGTGAGGAGGGGCCCAAACCGACGGGGGACGAGTGGTGCCTCTACGAGATGGAGGCCAAGGTGCCCGAGGGAACACAGCAGATATGTCTGGCATTGCACTTCTTTGCCGACCAGGGCAGGGCATGGTATGACGACGTTGATCTGGCCTTGGATCCCCCGCCCCCCGACGAGAGGCCGGACTCCGTTGAGGCTCTGGGCGACGACTCCGAGGGCGTCGTAGTCAAAATGCGAGACGGTACTAGGCATCTGGTGGGCTTTGCGGCCGGGGAGGGAAGCACTAGCCTGAAAGTCCCCGGGCACGAGCTAGCCTTCAACGGCGAGATGGCTGCTGCTACCTTTGACCCTGCCGATAAGCTCCTTCGCGTCTGGCTCCTCGAGGGCACCGCCCTCCTGGTGGATGGGCAAGAGGCGCTCCGTTTGCCCAGGCGCGGCACCAGCGAGGCCGTTGCCCGAGAGGGACGCTTCGAGGCAACGGTAGGCGAATAGGACAGCCTCTGGCACGTGCTCGGCGGTAAGTCATCGTCCCTAAAGGGTGTAGTTTCCTCCTTCCTGTATGCGGGTAATCTAGTATGCTAGAGAGAAGGTGAATACGATGAGGAAGCACCTGATGATAGCGACTTTGGCGGTTGGGGTCTCCCTCTTCCTGGGAGGCGCGACGACCACAAGCCGAGCACAAGTGTTGCTGCCTCACAACAACATACAAGTGCCCGGCACTTGGTCCGAAATTCCGTCGATACCTGGGCCCAACACTCCCGGCCAGCGCTACCTGACCCCTCCAGTGGGACCGCGGTTCCCCTCGCCCCCTGCCGGTTACCGGGGTGACTTCCCACTCTTTGGGCCCAGCCAACCGCGTCTGCTTCCCGACAGGTCCTACTTCAACCCCCTCGGCCCCGAGTACTTCGAACCCTATCCGACCCAGCGCGTGAGGCCCTGGCACCGGTACTACAGCGACAGGAACGAGAACTGGGAAATCATCGACCGCTGGAGCCGCTGGCACCCAGACTGGCCGTACAGCGAGTGGCAGTTCGGGCGCATTGAGCGCAACTCGGACGTCCACCGGCGACTGCAAGAACGGCTTGAAAGGGCGCGCCCGGCGCCGTGAACGACAGTCCCGGCCCAAGTGCCTGAGGCCATGACGGTCGCAAAGTGATTCGGCCCTCGCTGTGACGGCGAGGGCCGATTGCTTGCAAAGACCCTGTCAGCGATACCAGCCAAGGCCCACTACACTACTATCTGCGCTGCGCAAGTCTGAGCTTCGTGGCGTCTTCGCCACCGTTGAGCAGGTAAAGGAGCGGCATGGGCCTGTCCACGCCTTCAATGAAGCGCGGGCGCTGCGCCCAGGGAGTGACCGAGAGGACGTTGGCCAAGTCCATCCAGTACTCGAGCCTAGCTGGCTTGAGCCCCCACGTCATATGAAAGTGGTTCGCGGGAGCAAACTGCTTGTACTCAGTCATACTGGCATACCGGGGCACAACCCAGGTGTGGGGCCAGACAGGCGTGGACGTCGCTGCCACGGCCTGGGCCAGCTTCTCCGGCATCTCTGTTGTCACTGCCTCGTCCCAAACTAGCGAGAAAATGTTGTTGATGGCACTATAGGCCATACGCCCGGCCACACCCTCGATACCTGCCGGCGAAAAGAAGCTCACGCAGTTGCCGCCGCCAGGGAAGTAAAAGTCCTCTGCAAAAGGCATCGACACGCGCGCCATAATCTCCTCGATGCTGGAGCCTGGGGGAGCCGCCCAGTCCAGCGAGGCGCTGCCCGAGTTGTCGCCGTCCACGAAACCCTTTGTGCGCCACAGACCATCCGGATCTACATCCCCCAGCCCCAGCTCCTTCGCCTTTGCCTCGATCTCCCACGGCTCCCACACCTTGCGGAAGTCCATGAATAGCGGCGGGTTGCCACCCGTCAGCCACGTGAAGAACAGCATGGTCAACAGGCCCTGAACGTCCGCCTCTGTCGCAAAGGGCAGTGGGGGCTTCCGCCCCTTGTGGTCGAAGGTCGAGTTGAGCAGCGACTCCATTATGTCCGCCACGGGCAGCGGTATTCCCCGGCGGTCGGAACCCCACTCAAGCTGGTTCATGAACCCGCCTCCGACGGCATTCAGATCCGTCAGCAGGTCGCGGACGATGAGGTATACACCCAGGCCTTGATTTAGACGCTCTCCGTCGGCCTCATCGCGCAACTCCAGACGGTCGCCAAGATGACCCTCCAGCCAGGCGCGTAGTTCTCGCAGCTCCTCTGCGTCATAGGCCCCCTTCTTCAGCATGTCCGCCAGCAGCTTCATGTCCAGCCGCGTGATCTCAAGGCCGAAGATGGTCCGCGTGGGTATGATGTGCGCAAGAGCCGTTTCCATGCCCATGCTGTCATGCCCAAAGATCACAACTCGACGACCCTTCAAGCCCACCCGCGTTACCGCGGCGTAAGCCCAGTCTACCAGTGCCTCAGCCGTGGACTCCGTCATGACTGGCTTCTGCCCCGTATCCGGCCACGTACCAACATTGATGTGCACCATCCGACCACACTGGCTGAGGGCTCCGTTAGCTGCATGCACAAACACTACGCCGGGCTTCGGCCCGCTGTTCCCGCACGTCAGATTGATCGGTGTGTCCTCGGGAAACTGACTCAGCAGCGAGATGAGGCCCAACTGTGGGAAGGCCCAGGTGTCAGGTACGCAGACGAAGATGTTTGCCCCCGCGGCCTCGAACTGCCTCGCCACCATGTCGGCCTCCCTCTCCCCGTCCACAAGTATGGGCGAGTAGACGACGGGCACCAGCGTACCGTCCGGGAGCTTCACGCGCTCAGCCAAGATGTCGGCCGTCATTTCCACGATGTTCACGCACCGCTGGCGCGATACCTCATCGACCCTCGGATCTCCTGTGGCGAACACGCCGATGGTCGGGAGCTTGGCAACTGCAGGCTGGCTTTCTGGTAGTCTCTTTGCGCTCACGGCTATACGCTCCTTTGGCTCTAAGGGCTCGACGGGCAACCTCTGGCCAGCCTGCGGCGTGACCAAGGGGCCCGGAGTCCGGAATCGCAGATAAGCATGCTATGGTTCGCCTCGGCAGGGGTATCCTCCTTCCCCGCCGCCCACGGCAAGAACCATGCTGAAGCAGACTCCGGATCCCGTCATGATATGCCTCCACGCCACTGACTCCACCAAGGAGACAACACCAACCGGGAGAACAAACCCTCAATCAAGACCAACGTGCGGCTGAGCACGGGGCCAACCGAAAGAGCGGCAGGACACCTGCCCCTACCCCACAGTGCCCAAACGCCGCGCCCGAGTAGCTACAGGAGACTGGAGCATCCATGAACCTCATCTGTATCATGCTGGATAGCTTTCGGCAGGACCACGTGGGTGTCTATCACCAGGGCAAGCAGCCCTTTGACTGCCTTCCGGCTTGCAACACCCCCAACCTCGACCGGTTCGCCGAGAGCGCCGTCGTGCTGGACAACTGCTACCCTGACGGCCTCCCCACAATCCCCGTACGCACTTGCCTGATGACCGGGCAGCGCACTCTTTCCTTCAGGCCCTGGCAGCCTCTCACTGCCGAGGACGTCACCGTAGCCGACTTCCTCCGCGGCGAGGGCTACGTATGCGGGATTATCTCGGATTGCTACCACTACCGCGCGCCGGGGATGAATTTCCACCGCAACTACAACTGCTACCGGTGGATCCGTGGCCAGGAGTACGACCCCTACGTCAGCTCGCCCACGAAGCGCAACGTAGACGACTACGTCAACGACAACTACGACGAGCAGTGGCGCGGCCGTGTGGCGCAGTTCTTGGCGAATACCGACGACTTCAAACAGGAAAGCGACTGGTTCCCGGCTCAGGTCACTGAACAGTCGGTGGAATGGCTGCGCGCCAACCGGGTGCACAAGAATCTGTTCCTCTGGATCGACTACTTCGAACCCCACGAGCCCTGGGACCCGCCCGTTCGCTTTGATACCTACACCGACCCCAACTACACCGGCAAGCGCCTCATCCTGCCTATGGGCGGACTAGCGAGCGAGTGGGCCAAGGAGGATGAGATACGTTATATCCAGGGCCTTTATGCCGGAGAGGCAGCCTTTGTGGACCATAATTTGGGTCCCCTGTTCGAAACCCTCGAGGCCGAAGGCTACTACGAGGACAGCATCATCTTCGTCATAGCCGACCACGGCCACCCGCTGGCCGACCACGGCAAGTTCCTCAAGGGGCCGGACCGAATGTATAGCGAGCTTCTAAAGGTTCCCTTCATCGTGCGTCTACCCAGCGGCAGGAACGGCGGTCTGCGTAGCTCTGCTCTCCTCCAGTTCCAGGACGTCCTCCCCACCATGCTCGACCTCATGGGCTTGGGCAACAATATCTCGTCCATGCACGGCAAGAGCTTCCGCTCCGTCCTCGAAGGCGACGCGCAGCACTTCCATACCAGTATCATCACTGGCTTCAAGGAGGGCGTTGACCGCTGCATCCGTGATGAGACATGGAGCTACGTCTCTCGGCCGGCTAACGAGCCTGACGAACTCTATAATCTGGTCGAGGACCCGCGCGAAACCAACAACCTAATCGACGAACACCCGGCAGAAGCTCTACGGCTCGCCTCTGCCTTTGGTAGCTACTTTCGTAGGCGCGGGAGTGGCCCCACACCCGTGAAGGGCGTGCAAGGCAAGTACGAAATGGCCTCGGGAAGCGTGGACTAACCCCCTGGCGAGGCCTCTCAGCCCGTGCTCCCAGCCTATGCTGAGGACTTCGTGCCCCAGCTTCCTGCTTCCCTCTGCAGCCGAGACTCCGGCATCCCGCCAACACTGCTGCGCGGGTAAGAGGCTCCACGGGGCCGAGGGTCCTGGGGGGCCAAGGCAAAGCCCCAGGGTCTTCAACAGCCCCTTTCCTCCTAGGGATGGCGTCCCTAGAGGCTCGCGCAGTGCAGTTTGGGCCTTTCAAATTCCTCACCATCCCTCGGGAGGTGGCCCTCACCCACTGCGGTCACGCGCCCCAACGTCTTTCGATTTCGGCCGCGCAGCGTTTGAGCCCGTCGAGTATCTGAGTCGGTCGGGGTGAGGCGAACCGCACCGCTGGCACGGTGACGCCCAGCGCCGCGACGACACGTCCCAGCGGGTCCCGCAGCGGCACTGCCAGGGCGCACACACCAGCAGCGGCTTCCTCTCGCGTGACGGCATAGCCCTGTGTGCGCACGCCTTCAAGTTCCCGGCGGATGTCTTCGAGGGAGGTTAGGCTCCGAGGAGCCCTCTGGCGCAGGTCCAGCCGTGCCAGGAGGGCCTCACGTCGGTCCTCAGGTAGATGCGCCAGGAGCACCTTACCTGTCGCCATTACATGCGGCTCATCGCGGCTTTCCAGGCCGTGGGACACGGAGAGGGCCTGGTCAGCGTGTATTTCGAGAAGGCCTAACACGCGGTCGCCACGCAGCTCACCCAGATAGACAGTCTCATTGAGCAGGCGGGCCAGAGTAGCCATCGGTGCCCTGGCGAGGGTTACCCGATCGCACCGTGACAGCCACCTCTGCGACAGCTTATGCACCTGTGGTCCGAGCTGATAAGGTCCGCCGCGTTCAGGTTGAAAGACCAGTTCGTGTCGCTCAAGCGACCGCAGGAGGGTCTGCGCCGTCTGTGGCTTGACCCCTAGGGCCGCGGCCAGGTCGCCCAGACCCAGGCCCACGGGTTGGTCGGCGAGTAGTTCGAGCACTCGCGCGGCCCGGTCTACGGTACTCAGCCCCTTCACCTCTCCCCTGCCGGTTCTGGTGCTCATAGGACGCCTCCGTCTATTGACTACGAGATAATAGTATGCTATACGATTATATCGTATTTGATTACAACACTCAACAAGGATGGGGACTGCCATGATCACCGCGCAGCAGGTCAAGGACTACGCCAGGCAGTGCGGCGCCGACCTCGTCGGAATAGGCGATGTTCAGCGCTTCGAGGGTGCTCCGCCGGGCTTTGATCCCCGCTATATCTTCCCCGAGGCGAAGGTCCTCATCGGTTTTGCCTTCCGCATCCCGCGCGGCTATCTCCGCGGCATCGAAGAGGGGACGCACTTCTACCAGTATCCGGCTCTGGGATATTCGAGCATCAACGAAGTCTATGCGCCATCGGTGCTGCGCGAAGTAGCGTGTATGGTGGAGGATCACGGCTACGAGGGTGTAGCCCTACGCAACTATGGCTGCAACAGCATCGTGTCGGACATGACCGGCGACCCAGAGGAGCCTGCGGAGTACGGCCGACGCCTGCGATACTCACGCGCGGTGAGGCCCAACCAGCCGCCCCCGGACGTCTTTCTGCATTTCCGTATAGGCGCGTACATCTGCGGTCTGGGTGAGATAGGCCACAGCAAGGTGTTCATCACGCCTGAATATGGCCCACGTCAACGCTTCGCCTTCATGCTGACGGACGCCCCTTTGGAACCGGATCCTATCTACGAGGGCCCGACGCTGTGCGATCGGTGTATGAGTTGCGTGGCGGAGTGCCCGATAGGGGCCATCAGCGCGGATGAGCTCGTGACAATCAACGTCGAGGGGCACGAAGTCCAGTGGGGAAAATTAGACGAGTGGCAATGTTTCTGGGCCTACTGGAGCGGGCTGGCGGAAGTGAATCCGTTCCTACCGCCGGACGCTTTTGCGGATCTGCCGGATGGAGACAAGATCCTCAGAGGGGAACGGAAGCTGACGCCCCAAGAAGTGTGTGAGGTGCATCGGCGTCTAAGGGCCTTCTACCCGTCACCGGGGGGCTATGGGCCGGCCATGTGTGGGGGGAGGGGATGTATCCGGGCCTGCATGGTGCATCTGGAGGAACGCGGTGTACTCAAGCAGCACTTCGAGGGCCCCTTCCGCAAACGCCGCCCTTGGTGGCACTAGCCCAACAGGGCTGTGGTAGGCGGGTGGGACCTAGAGGAGTTCGGCCTCCACCACCAATATAGGCCGGCGGGTGAGCCTTGGCCTTCGATGGGCCGGCGGTTTATCGTAACCTACGCCCAGACCCCGAATATACAGCGCTGAAAGCCCAGGCAGAGTAACTGGGACGCCCTTGAGGCCTCTCTACCGAGGCCAGGGTAATGAGAAGCAGGCTGAGTACAACAGTGGGAGAGTGCAACGAGAGAATCGAGACTCTCCCTGGCCGAAAACACGATTTGCCACCGGTCAGGCTCCCTTTGAAGGCAAAGAACCTGGACGGGCGGGAAGCCGTTGCAACCCGCAAGTGCAGGGCAAGGAACGGGTCTAGGCCATCATCTCGGCGATGTCGACAGGCGCTCCCCGCTGATCGCTAAGGATCGCACCGAAGACCATGGCGAGGGTTTTCAGGTTGTCTTGGGCGCTGCACTCAGGCTCGCGGCCCTCCTTGATGGCGGAGACGAACTCGCGGAGCACAAGGTGCGGGTCGCTAGCAGGCAAGGCGTCGCAGGGAAGGACCCGATCCTGAGCCTCGTCGGGGGGCCAGGAGCGCACGTAGCGGAGGTCCTCGTCCTCCCAGGTGAAGCTGCCCTTGGCGCCTTCGATACGCAGCTCGCCATCCCAGGAGGAGGGTTTGCCAACGCTACAGCCGAGGGCGTGGTGGATGACCATGAGGCCATTGTCGAACTCGAAGAGCACGTTGTGGCCGACGTCGCCCTTGTGCCAGCCCCAGGGGGCGTTCCAAGTCTTGGCCCAGACGCGCACAGGGTCGCTGTTGAGGACGTAGCGCAGAGTATCGAAGTGGTGGACGGCCATTTCGATGAGCAGGGCGTAGTCGATGAGGACGTAGTGACGGCCGGTGCCCCAGGGGCGGTAGAAGCCCATGGAGACGGTGTTGATGTCGCCGAGGAAGCCCTCATCGAGGAGGCGGCGAGTAGTGCGCGGCAGGGGCCTGAAGCGATAGTTTTGGGTAACCATATAGGTCTTTCCGGAGGAGGCAGCCAAGGCGGCGATGCGGCGGGCCATAGGCCAGTCTTCGCCCATGGCCTTTTCGGCAAGGACATGAAGGCCAGCGGAGAGAGACTTTTCGGCCACGGCCTCGCGAGCACTGGGGGGCGTGACGTCGAGGACGAAGTCCGCCTCAACGGCGGCCAGGGCGTTGTCGAGGGAGGTAAAGCACTGGTCGTCGGTGAGGTTGAACTGCTCGATGGCCTGTTTGCGGTGCTCGTCGACGGGTTCGACAAAGCCGACCATGTTGACGAGGTCGCTCTCGCGGGTGATCTGAGCCCAGAACCTACCGCGTCCTCCGAGGCCAACAAGGATTCCTCGCATAGTGTCATCTATCTCCTTTGCCGACAGGTCACACAAGCGACGGGTGCCTGTCATGATTGGGGTCGCAGCCGGACGGGATCTTCTTCGCGCACGAAGGCCGTCGTCCTGCAGGAGAGGAGAGACGAGAGGTTCAGGCGTATCGCTCGGCGAGGTCGATAGCCAACCGCGCCCACTCGCGCAGGCGCTGGGGATGGCCAGCCAAGGTCTCGATCTCGCGCAGGACGATCTGGTAGTGACAGCCCTGGAGCTTTCGCAGGCCCTCATCCAGGTGTGCGCGGATGGGTTCGAGGTCGTCGGAGAGGATGACGGTGGCAGCATGCTGGCGCCACATGATGGTGTAGCGTCTCCCGCAGGCCTCGAGGACGCGATCGAGGTCGGTCCACGCTGAGCAGACGAAGATGCGCAGGTTCGGGATGCGCAGGACGATACTGATTTTCTGCGTGAGGTCCTCGCAGCAGCCGTACTGCACGGCGCCGTACTGCTGTAGCAGGGGGATCTGGTAGTTGAGGAGGAACTCCTCCTGCATTCGCGGGGAGACCATCTGGAACTCCTGGCTGTTGGCGGCGACCCAGAGGTGGTGGAGGCGGATTCTACCGTTGGGAGGCGCGCCGTTGACAGGGTCGCTGCAGAACATGGGCTCGTGGTGGTTGGTGGTGAGCAGGCCCGTGTCCTCGGCGACTCGTTGGGCGCGCAGGACGCTCTCGGTGAGCTTGGCCATGGCCCGATGGATCAGGTGAGGGTGGAAGGCGAGGTCATCGAGCATGGCTGCCATGCCGCGGAGCTGGTCGAGATAAACGCTGAGGTGAGGACCTAAGGGCGGCTGGCAGACGAGGCGCACGGGCATCACATCGGCGAGCAGGTCGTGCATCTTGGCGAGGGCGTCATCGGTGCGAGCCGCGTTGTAGGTGTAGGTAGGGACAGTGATACGTTCGTAGTCCGCCTCGGTCTTGATGGGTGGATCATAGCGAAAGCCGCCGAGGTGAGTAGAGCCGATCAGGTGGCCGGTAGGCAGGCCCCAGGGGTGGGGGCTGTCACACTTCCAGACTGCGGCGACGTCCCACCAGGGTTCGACGATGTGGTCGTCGCCTACCCAGTCCTTGTACAGGTGCTGGCGCAGCGTGTACTCGACGCCACGGCAGAGGGTGTCGGTGCACTGAAGCGACTCGGGGGGGAGCAGCTCCTTCCACGCACCAGCTGGTCGGCACCAGACAGGCGCGCGATCGGACTTGCGGCGCTCGTTGGCGTTGCGCCAGCGCCTGCGGCGGGCTTCGTACTCGTCGCTGGTGGCGAGGGCCATGACTCGGTGAGCTAGCTCGCGGACGATTGTGACGTCGTGAGATGGAAAGGACGGCATGAGTCGTCTCTCCCCCAGCGGTGTGGTAAGGGGCTGCAGGCGGTTATGCAACGGCAGCCCGGCCTCAGTGCAGAGCTATTCGCGGGGTTGGGGCGGTGGACCTTGGGCGCGCTGATTGGGGCCGGCAAGGTAGGTGGCGCGGGCGCGCCGCGGAATAGGCAAGCCGAACGAAGTCAGGAGGTGCCGAGGATGGCCTTGTCACTGCACGTTTTGTGCCTTGCGGCCCTTACGGGCCTGACTGCCGCGTCCCCGGGCATGAGCCTGCACACGCAGGTTGTGGGGACGGTGAAGGTGATACTGATGCAAGCGGAAGGTGAGGGGCAGACGGCGCAGGTAAGGGTGTGGGTGGTGGATGCGATGGACAACGTGCTGCGCAGTGCGACTCCGCCAGCGGAAGGGCCGAAGGAGATTGTGCTGGAGGGAGGACGAGGGGAGTGGGAGAGCGGGCAGCTCGTGGTGCGCGGCAGTATGGCGATAAGGGGGCTGCGCGCGGCGATTGGAGAGCTGACGTCCGAAGACGGGGGGCGGATTGCGGCGGAGGAGCTGCGGTGCCGGTTCGTGGGGTATGTAGGGGTGGAGAAGAACACGGCCGACACGCCGGCGGAGGAGCTGGTGGGTCCGGCGCCGGGTGAGTTCCCCGATCCGTTGCTCGAGGACGAGAGCGTGGACGTGCCTGCTGAGACGGCTCAGCCTGTGTGGTTAACTGTACATCTTCCGGAGAACACGCCGCCGGGTGAGTACCGAGGCGAGGTAGAAGTGTCGTGGGAGGGCGGAGGGCAGTCGGTGCCCGTGCGGCTGACAGTCTGGCCGTTGACGGTGCCAGAGGAGCGTCATCTGTACTTCACCAACTGGGTGTCGGCTGGACACATCGCCAAGCGGTATGGTGTGGAGGCATACTCAGAGGAATTCTGGCCGATCTTCGAGAAGTTCGTGGCCAACGCCGCGGCGCACCGGCAGAACATAATGTGGGTGACGCCGTCGCTCATCACGGTGTGGCGCGAGGGAGAGGATCAGTACTCCTATGACTTTTCGCTCTTTGATCGGTGGATCGAGACGTGCGAGAAGCAAGGGGTTGCGGACCTCATCGAGATATCGCAAATCGGCGGGTTCAAGGACGGGTGGGGCGGCAGGGAGATTGTGCTGCACAACTTTGGGGTGAAGGATCGGGCGTCGGGGAAGGTCGAGTCGCGGCCGGGGGAGGAGGTTCTGGCGCACCTGCTGCCGGCGTTGCAGGAACACCTGCGAGAGAAGGGCTGGCTGCGACGCACGGTGTTGCACATCGCGGACGAGCCGTCGATCAACAACGTCAAGTCGTGGAGGGAGAAGGCGGACTGGGTGCGGTCGAAGGCGCCAGAGATTCGCCTGATAGACGCCATCGAAGGGCCGGACTTCGGGGACTCGCTGGACGTGTGGGTGCCCAAGCTCTCTCACTTCCATAACTGGCAGGACGCCTACGAGCGGGCGCGGGAGCGCGGGGCTGAGCTGTGGTTCTACACCTGCTGCCACCCGATGGGACGCTATCCGAACAGGTTCGTGGACTACCCGCTGATCAAGACGCGCATTCTGCACTGGCTGAACTGGCGCTATAAGCTGACGGGCTACCTACACTGGGGGCTGCTGTTCTGGACGGACGACCCCTTCAAGTCGGTGATAAGCGGAGGACTGCCGCCGGGCGATGCGTGGATTGTGTACCCGGGGCGCGACGGCCCGATGGACTCGATTCGTTGGGAGACACTGCGGGACGGGATCGAGGACTTTGAGTACCTAGGGCTGCTGCGGGAAACGGCCGAGAGGGTCAAGGCGACGCTGGGACCAGCCGCGGCCGATTTTGATCCGGCTCAGAGGGCTGATGAGCTATGCTACCAGGCCGCACCCGGGATCCTGGAGTATGTGCGCGATCCCGCCAAGTTGCGTGAGATTCGGCGGAGCATCGCCAGGGAGATAGCGAGTCTGGAGGAGCTGCCACTGGCCTTGGTATGGACAGAACCGCCCTCGGGCAAGGCACTGGCGGCGGGGCCGGCGGTAGCTGTGATCTACGTGGCGGCCGAGCCGGGCACTGAAGTGAAGATCAACGGTCGGGAGGTAGAACTGGACGCCACGGGGTTCTGTGGACAGAATCTCTTCCTGCGGCCTGGCGTTCACCCCATCGAGGTGACGGTGAGCCGTGAGGGGAATACCAAGACTGTGGTGCGGACCGTGACGGTTATTCAGTAGCCGGGGCCAGAGAGCGACAGCCTGTCTGAGCTGCCGTTACCTAGGGCAAAACGCAAACCTAGGAGAGGATGGTTGATGTACGCACTGGATACGCAAGCAGTCTTCATGATGGACAGAGTACAGGCGGATGCTCAGGCGCTGGCGCGCGTGGAGAGGATGCTGGATGCGCTGGGGATGGGGCGAGAGGAGGTGCAGGTAATTTCCGACGACGACCTGCCGGAGGTCATCGCGGAGCGCGAATGGCACCGGGCGTGGGTCCGCCAGGGGCGTCTGAAGGAGGCCAAGCCTCATACCTTGGTCTTCAACGCCCTAAACTTTGACGGGCGTGAGGAGCGGGTGGATGAGTTGCGGAGAGCCTGTCCCGAGGGCACGGGTGAGAACCTGTGCCGGTCGCTGCTGGGCTATGTGAGGTGTGATGCCCTGGCCCACCCACGAAAGCATGACCAGCGCCAGGATTGTGTCTGCTGGTCGGAGCACGAGTTTGTGACCATCGAGGGCTGCCCACACCGTTGCCGGTACTGCGGTTGTGGTCAGCTTCTCAACGTGATGACGAACCTGGAGGAGTTTGCGGAGCGGGTGGTGGCGCCGACCCTGGCCGAGCACGAGTGGCAGAAGTGCTTTCGCTGCAACACGACGGCGAGTGACACGCTGTGCTTTGAGCCGGAGTATGGTCTGCACCGGATCTTGACGGACGTCTGCGCGGACTTTGGCGACCGGTATCTGTACGTGCACTCGAAGAGCGCCAACGTGGACTTCATCGAGGATCTTCCGCACCGCGAGCACCTCATCGGGTCGTGGAGCCTTACGTCGCAGCCGGTAAGCATCGAGATGGAGGCGGGGGCGGCTACAGCCCTGGAGCGGCTGGAAGCGGGGCGCAAGTTTCAGGCGATGGGGTTGTCGGTGCGGTTCAAGTTCAAACCTGTGATTCCCGTGCGCGGATGGCGCGAGCAGTACGCGGAGATCATCGCTGAGATGTTTCGGATAACGCAGCCGGAGGCTGTGGGCTTTTGCGTGCTGATGTGGATGGGGGTTGAGGACATGCTGTCGACCTTCCCGCCGGATAGCCTGGATCCGGAGTACGTGACAGCGGCAGTAGCGGCGGCCGAGGAGATGAAGGGCAAAATGGTAGGGCCCTTCCCGCATGAGGTGCGGTCGGAGATTTACCGCTACCTCATCGAGCAGGTGCGTCTCCACGACAAGCATGTGCCGCTGTTCATCTCGACGGAATCGCGGGAGATGTGGGACGAGCTGGGGCCACTGATGGGCGCGAACCCGGGCAGGTTCCAGTGTGGCTGTGGACCGATTTGCGTGCCGGGAGCGCGGTTGGTTGGGCGGCAGACGTCAACATACCTGCCGGACGAGCACGTTGATTCCAACCAGATGGAGGCATGATGTGGGGGAGGATGAGGCGGCGGCCGAATCCGCAATGGGGATAGGTATTGTGTTTACGGGCAAGCGAGGGGGTGGGGCACTCGGAGGAATCACTGCCGAAGCCCTTCTCCGCGGGCGCGGAGGCTTGTGAACGGGCGTGGGAGCGAGCCGGTGGGTGGCTTCTCCCCCACCCTGCGACTACAACTGTAGTAAGTGCGACGGTGTGATGGTCTTCGGGGATTCATAGAGGGGGCGGCCTCTTGACCGAAAACACAATAGTCGCACAGTAAATCCCCTGCGGAGCCTGCTTGAGCCGTGTCGCGGAGGGACTTTCCTACAGCGCCTGCTTGAGTCGCATCGCCAGATCGGCAAGGGTCCTCCGCGCGGCGTCATAGCGGCGTGTGTCCCAGCCGTTGGGCAGCGTCATGACACCACTGACGAATAGCTTGCCTTCCTCTTCCCAGTACCGCTCAAAGCGTGCGGAGTTCCTGATGTGCGAGGAGTAGGAGAGGCTACCCAGCAAGTCGGCCAGTTCTCGCTCAGCTTCATCTGCTAGGTTGCGCGCCTTCTTGTCGCCCTTCTTGCGGGCCTGCTCGGTAAGGCTTCTGAGTAGTGCTACGTACTTGTAGTCGTCGATGCCCTCGCGGAAGCCCTCCCAGGCCACAGAGGGACCGCCCGGCCGATCAGCGGTGGTTGGGTAGTGGGCGATGTGGTCGCCATACTGAGCGTCCTGGTCGTCGTAGGGGTCACCGCTGAAGGACTGGTAGGCCCAGTTGAAGCACCCGTCGGCGCCAGAGGCCAGCTGAAACCAACCCGCCACGTAGCGATCCACCAAGGGCCTGTACCACTCGACGTCGCAGTTGTAAATCAGGATGATCTTGCCCTCGGCCTTGGCCTGACGGATCACCTCGGGCTCGGCCAAAGAGCCGTTGTAGTTCCACACATCCGCCAGAGGCCCGGCGACTTTATGGAAGTAGTCGTCGCCCGGGCCGTCCTGCTCAGTGCGAAGCTCCGGTGCGAGGCGCTGGAGGATATCGAGGAGCTGACGGTTGCGCTCCT
The DNA here is from genome assembly GCA_029777735.1 of Armatimonadota bacterium. Taxonomy (GTDB): domain Bacteria; phylum Armatimonadota; class Zipacnadia; order Zipacnadales; family FEN-943; genus JAKORR01. The sequence goes on from JAKORR010000405.1 coordinate 28,437, forward strand.
TCTCCGCCTCACCCTGCCAGGCGGGCTCGTCGACGGGCTGGATGATGATCTCAGGCCACTTGCGGGCCTTAGCGTAGTCGGCCACGAACTTCCACGTATCGGCGTAGGCGTCGGCGAAGAGCGGGTCGGTGGCGCGGATCTTGCTACCCACCGCCGACTGCACGGTGTCGTGAAGCTGGATAAGCGGGGCGGGGAACTTCAGTCTGGTGTACAAGTCCATGAAGGTCTCGTAGCGGCTGCGGCCGGGGGGAAGAAAGTCGACACGGCGGCCGTCCACGTCCGTCTGGGCCACGTCCCAGCCAAAACACAGACCCACAGAGGTCATGCCGTGTTCGCGCATGTCGATGAGATGGCGCTCCATCTTCTCCAGGTCCTCACCAAGTTCAAGGGCAACGGGGCCTGTATAGTAGACGCCCCACCACTTGTCCGCCACTTCTGGCAGCTCGAAGGAGTACACACGCAGGCGCACCGGCAGCTCGATCAAGACCGGCTTGGCCTCGGCGGCACTCTCCTCCGCGGTGATTGTAAGTTTGGCTTCGTAGACGCCCGGAGGGGTGCCGGCGGGCACGTGCAGTGTTATCCAGAAGGAAGAGACCTGGCCCGTGGGCAGCTCCAGACCACCTTCGGGCTGGGGCTCGAGGAGCACGGGCGTCTGAGCCAAGTATCTCATTTGCTCATCGTTGTAGATCCACCGCTTGTCAAGACAGCGCACGACTCGCAGGTCGGCCTGTGTGGCAGGTATCTTGCCGGGACCCGTGAAGTCGGACAGCGTGGCCTTCAGAGCGCGCACTTGGCGCCGGGCAGCTAGGCTCACGGTCAAGGGCTCGTATTCCCTAGGGGTCGCCGCTAGAGACAGAGTGTCGGTGCTTTCGCCCTCGGCTGGCCAGTCATCCGGGAAGACATGCTCCATCCATGGGCGCTGGAAGGCAATAAGGGCCGGGCCGTCCGCAGCGGGCAACCCCTGGGGCCTGACCGCCGGCACGTGAGTGATCTCACGGAAGACGTAAGACGGATCAGCAAACTGAAAGTTGTCGAAAAACAGCTCCCAGTCCTCGCGTGGCATCCGGTAATACAGGTAGAACTGCTGCATGCGCTGGAGGTTGAGCTGATTGCGCAGTGGGCGCACCCAGATCTCCACGCGTTTCGTCTTCTGCGGGGGGATGCTGGTGCCACCGAAGACACTGTGGCGGTCCTGGTCGTCGATGCGCCAGCTCAGACTGCAAGCCTGCTCCTGCGGGTTGTAGACGTCAAAGATGAGCGACTGCCCAGCGGATAGGTCTGGGCTAGGCGGCGATACCCCGAAGCCAGGCCAAGTGTCCTTCTGTGAGCCCGGGAAGACGACGCGCAGCGCCCACTGACCGTCCGTGGCATGCTTTTGGACGCGCTCGAAGACGCTCAGGCCGCTAGGATGCAGGGCGACAAGGTCATCCTGCGTCTCGAAGGACAAGGGCCACCCTAGGATCGAATATGCCACCATAGAGAACAAGAAGCCGGCAGTCGCACTCACGATGAGCACCTCCTGGACTCTTGGTTTGGTCCTTGGGCGCGCGTTTCCTTCCCTATAGGATGACGCGGGAGGCACCCGGAGAGGGACAAACAGGTAGACACTACCCCCTATCCCTTATCCCTTGCTCCTAGTTGGGATGCTGCCCTAAGACCCCTGTTGGGGGCTACTGTCCCCGAAGTTCCACTGGGGGAACCTGCTCCCCCAGACCCCCGTCCCGTCTAGTTGGGCGAAGCGAATCGCTATCGACACACTGGGTAACGTGCCAGGGTACGTGACGTAGAGGGAGGAGGAAACGAGAGAAGGATTCGGGGCGAGATTCTTGTGCCGACACCGCCATTCCCGCGATACGTCCGAGCGTTTGCAGTATGGGGTCCGTGGAGGCGAGCCAGCTTATCGTGTTTTCGGTACAGCCTTCGCGAGGCGGAATCACGCTTCCCGACGGGCACAGGCCCGCTGCCCTGCCTCGGGAATGCGCCACTCCTCGATGCGCGAAGGCAGGCTACCGGTGCGGTGCAGCGAACCGTCACGACACAGCGTAGTGGAGGTGAGACGGCAGTGTGTAGTCCCCTGGCCTTGGTATTGATGTCCTTGATGCCCGCGGTTTGTGCGGCGGCGGGGCAGAACTTCTTGAAGAACGGAGACTTTGAGGAAGGCTTTAGTGACAGAGGCGTTCCGGCTGAGTGGCAGGCCTACGGTGGCGGGGCACCTCAGACCTCTCTGGTGGTCTCGGACGTCGCGGCCAGTGGTCGGCACTCGCTGCTGATTTCCGACTACAACCCAGCCCAGGAGGTAGGTGTGAGCCAGACAGTAGAAGTACCCGCCGAGGCGCGTTTCCTAGTGGCGTCGGTCATGGTACGTGCCGCTGAGGGCGGGAAGGGCGCCGGGGGTTTCCTGCAACTACGCTTCCTGCCGAGTCAGAAGTACTTGCAGACCAGGCTGTCCGCCTCGGCCGACGAGTGGCGCGAGTGCCGGATAGCGGGCGAAAGGCCTGAGGGCACGACGTCCATAACGGTGTACCTATACACCCATCGCGAGACGATCTGCGACACCCTCGTGGATAAGGCGCAGGTGATAGCTATGGAGTCGCAGGATGAGCTGCTGTTGGCCTCGGACCAGCTTGACCTGAGCGCTTTTCCTCCGCCGCCGGTAGAGAAGCTCAAGGACCTGCATCTCACGACGGTGCTGGTGGAAGAGGGCAAAGCCGTTGCGTGTGTTGTAGTTCCTGGGGATGGACGCTATGAGGCGTTGGGGAAGCAGATTGTTGACGCTGTGGCGGCAATGACGGGCGTGCGCCTGCCGGTCAAGAGCGACGAGGATGCGCCCAAGGTATTGACCGAAAACACAATAATCCTAGGGAATCGTTCGACCAACAGGCTTCTCTCACACCTTTATGACCTGTATTACACGTACCTGGATCTCAAGTACCCTGGGGAGGGGGGCTACGATGTGCGGTCGCTGCACAACCCCTTCGGCAACGGGTATAACGCGATTCTGGTTGGGAGCAGTGACGACAGGGGCATGGCTGAGGCGACGCGCCAGTTCATTGAGGTGGCTCGCGCGGCCGTCAAGGGTAGGAATCTGGTGCTGGATTGGACGATGCGAGTGAAGCTGGGTGAGGGCCTCACACCGCCGGAGAAGGCAGACGAGGTGAAGGCCTGGGAAGAGAGCCTGATGTACCCGGGCGCAAGTTACTTTGGCTGGAACAGTTTGAGCCGTCGGCTGGCGTTGTACTACATGACGGGCGACACGAAGTACCTCGACGAGTTCCTGGAGTTGGCCTTTCCCGACGAAGAGGCCAAGC
>JAKORR010000038.1 GCA_029777735.1 Armatimonadota bacterium
ATCTCGCCGGCGCCGAGTTGCACGAGGTGACCATGACCTCCTCTGAGTGGTTGGGGCGAGCGCTCACGAACCAGGCGGTGTCGCAAGTCCTCTTGACGTTGGGCCTTGTCGGGCTCGCCGTGGAGGTGTTCACGCCCGGTTTCGGGATTCCGGGGACAGTCGGCCTGGTCTCTCTTGCCCTGTTCTTTGGAGGCCGGATCGTGGGCGGTCTAGCCGGCTGGGAAGTAGTGGTGCTGTTTCTAGTGGGCCTGACTCTGCTGCTGCTGGAGCTGTTTGTCATCCCGGGCTTCGGTGTGGTAGGAATACTTGGAATCGTAAGCATATTCGCCAGCCTGATCCTAAGCTATCCTACACCTGGTCAGGCAATGGGCGCAATATCGATCTCCATGGTGGTCACAGTACTGCTCGTACTCCTACTCATCCGCTTCCTGTCGCGAGGCGGCAAGAAGCTGGGTCGTGCGGGACGGATTGTGTTGGAGCATAGCGAAGCGCCGGAGGAAGGCTATGTTGGAGTGGAGGATCTCCGATCATTGCTTGGCGAGGAAGCGCGGGCGATTACGCCGCTTCGGCCGGTTGGAGCCATCAATGTGGGCGGTCGGAGAGTCGAGGCCATCACAGAAGGCGCCTTCGTGCCGGAGGGAACGCATGTGCGTGTGGTTCGAGTGGAAGGGACCCGGGTGTTCGTGAGGGCTATTGCTCAGGAAGAACGGGGGGGTTGACATAATGGATTTCGTGGCGGCGATTGGCTGGATTATTCCGCTTGTGGTTATCGTGTTCCTGCTGGTGCTGCTGAACTTCATCCCTATCGGCCTGTGGATATCCGCGTGGGCCGCAGGAGTGAGGGTGGGGTTGCTCACCCTGGTCGGAATGAGGTTGCGCAGAGTGGTGCCGGCCAGGATCATCATGCCCATGATCAAATCCGTCAAGGCCGGGATACCGGTGAGTGTTGACAAACTCGAGGCCCACCATCTGGCAGGCGGGAACGTCGACCGCGTCGTGGATGCGCTCATCGCCGCGCAGCGGGCCGACATTAACCTCAGCTTTGAGCGGGCAGCGGCCATTGACCTTGCGGGGCGGAACGTGCTCGAGGCGGTGCAGATGAGCGTCAACCCCAAGGTAATCGAGACGCCGGTGGTGGCGGCAGTGGCCAAAGACGGCATTGAACTAAAGGCAAAGGCTCGTGTTACGCTGCGCGCCAACATCGACAGGCTGATCGGAGGGGCCGGCGAGGCTACGGTCATCGCGCGAGTGGGTGAGGGCATAGTGACCACTGTGGGCTCTGCCGAGAGCCACAAAGGGGTCTTGGAAAACCCGGACATGATCTCCCGCACGGTACTGAACAAGGGCCTCGACGACGGCACGGCGTTTGAGATCCTGTCCATCGATATTGCCGACGTCGACGTGGGCAGGAACATAGGGGCGCGCCTGCAGATGGATCAAGCGGAGGCCGACAAGAACATCGCACAGGCAAAGGCGGCTGAGCGCAGATTTGCGGCGCTTGCCCTGGAGCAGGAGAATAAGGCCAAGGTTCAGGAGATGCGCGCGTTGGTTGTTGAGGCCGAAGCCGAGGTGCCGCGCGCACTGTCGGATGCGCTGAGAACGGGCAACATGGGCGCCATGGATTACTACAACCTGTTGAACCTGAAGGCCGACACGCAGATGCGCGACTCGATCTCGCGTTCTACAGGCAAGGCTCCCGCGTCGGATGACTCGGGCCCTGATGCCGGCATGAGATAGTGGAGCACATGGCGGCCTATCGGGTTTGTGCGGGGAGGTGGCCAGAGTGGACAGCTTAGAAGGCGTCATCGGGCTGGTCTGGTTGATATTCCTCGTGGGATCGGTGCTGCGCGCCGTTGTCCAAGGCAAGAGACGCGCCGAGCAGGAAGCCGCCAGGCGGGCAATGCGACGTGCGCAGGGGCAGCCCAACGTGGCCGGGCCGAGCCGAACAGGTCAGCCACAGGCGCCGGCTCCGCCGCGACGTGTGCCGACCCCGGGCAGGCAGGTGCTCAGGCCCGGGTGGCCGGTCTACCCTGGCCAACCGGCTCAGCCCGTGGTTGTGGTCGAACAGGGCGAGGGCCCGGGCCAGGTCCCGGGCGAAGGCGAAGGCGAGTCCATCGAGGGCGGCGACACGCTTCAGCCCGGAATGTGGGGCGCGCAGGAAGACGAGTATTCCACTGAGGGAGACGGCCGCGATATACGGCGCCAGCTGAGGCAGGAACGGTCAGACGAATGGCAGCGGGAGAAGGCCCGCACGTGGGAGATGCCTGCCGATGCCGGTTCTCTGGGCG
>JAKORR010000406.1 GCA_029777735.1 Armatimonadota bacterium
AAGAACACCATAGCTGTAACAATATTCTCCGCTTCTGCCTTCAGCCCCTTCTACGAAGGGGCGGGTGCATCTAGTCGCACGAGCAGATCATTAACCGCTCAAACACGTCCACGCTATTCAGGAGCCCGGCACAGGGTGGCGGCTGTGGAGGACACGCTAGAACCACAAACCGCGGAGTAAATCAATTCATCTCACGGCACAACTTAACGCCCCGGATCCTCGACCAGGGCCCTGAGCCTCACGTCAAGCGTATAGCTGCTGACCTGGGCTGCGATACCCAGACCGCCTCAGCCGCCCCTCTTGGCGGCGGAGACGATGTAGATAGGTTCCTCGCTGTCTGGTAGCTTCAACAGGGTTCTGATCTTGACTGCGTCGTAGCCTGCCATCGGGACCCCCACTAGACCCAAAGCGACTTCTTCCAGAAGCAAGTTCTGAGCTGCATGCCCTGCCTCGATCATTGCCCAGTCCCTGGCTCTTGCCGTATCGACACGTTGGGACATGGCTGTGATGTCTGCGGTGAAGAGAAAAAGGACGGGAGCGTTCCTGATCTGAGGCTGGGTGCCCGCATTGGCACGCTGATCTCCTTCGACCACGAGCTGCAGCTTGTGCTCCTGTGGAAGGTACAGGTACACGCCGGCCGCGAGGTCGGATACGTTCCCTGCGAACACGTAGAGACGAAGTGGGTAGCTCGCCATGGCGGAGGGGGCCGTGCGAAGCCTGCGGCTGGGCTCAGTGATCCCCTGAGCAGCCCACAACAGCTGAGAGAGTTGGGGCAGAGTGACGGACGCATCGGCGTATTGGCGCACAGACCGACGCTGTGCCAAGGCCTGCTCCAGGGTCATCGTCCCGACGAGGTCGGGTGGGGGAAGCGTGATGGTCGGTGCCGGAGCGGTAGGCGCGGCGTCCTCGGCAGCGCACAGAGGACCACTCAAAACTACTGCCACGAAGGCTGGCAACAGCACAAGTACAACTCGCTTCATCATCCTTCCTCATTCCTTTCGATCTGAGTATTACAGGCGGAGCACAAGTCCCTCCCTTGGACTCCGCTATTGCTGCCAGAAAAGAATCTGCGGCGGATTCTTGGGCCTCCTGGGCGTGTCGCCCGCGGGATAGCCGAGAATCAGGGGCGCCACGGCCAGGTAGTCCTCGGCCACGCCCAGCTCGCGCTTGGTATCTGGGTCGTTGAAGAGCGGAGCGGCTATGCCGATCCAGCACGTGCCAAGACCAAGTTCAGTGGCGGCGAGCATGAGGTTCTGCGCAGCCAGAGAGCAATTGATAGTGGCAAACTGATCCTGGGTTGTGGCGTATATCACGATGAGCGCAGCGGCTCCATGGAAGGGTTGGACATTGGGATCGGCGAGGCGGTCTCGAAAGTCCCCTGTGACGCCCTGCCTGTCAAGCTCGGCCAGGCAGGCCACACGGGCGCGTTCACCCATCTCGCGCACGCGATCGCGCCCCTGAATCACCCCGAAGGCCCAGTTCTGCGCGTTTCTCGCGCTCGGTGCCTGAACGGCGGCAGACAGCAACTGCTCGATGGTCTCTCGCGAAACGGGCCGGTCGGTGTATTCCCTGACCGACCGCCGTGCGGCAATCGCCTCTAAAACGTTCATCCTGGATCTCTCCTGATATGTGATTAGGCTAAGGATAGCACGTGTCGCCGCGGCCGCAACCTCCCTTTTGCCATAGAGACCTGACCGAAAAGGGGAGGGAGAGATAGATTGAGGTATGGAAGGACTCGAGAGTGATCCACAGTAAGAGAGAGCAAGCAGAGTCGATGATGAGCCAGCGGTCAGAACTTGTTCCGGGCAAACGTGCAGTACCTGGACTTCGTGTGGGCGGAGAGTTTCAGAGCGTGGGTGAGAAGTCGATTTCATCCGGGGGCGAGGCGATGTAGCATGAGGTAGATAGTGGCGATGAGGATGAACGTCTCGCTGCTCTCGGGGAGGGCTTGGTAATCTTTGCTCACTCGCCGGTGCCCACCCCAGCCACGCCAAGGTGCGCTTCACTAATAAACGCCGCGATAAGACCACAAACTTGCCCTCGTCGGGGCGCTCCACGATCCACAACAGCCAGCCGCCGAACTCATGCGCCCAGGTGATCAGTTGCCCGGCCTAACCACCGTCTGCCCCGATCAGGCGCAGCTCAGGGAAGCGTGCCCTGAGCTTTTGCAGCACCAGCTTCGCCCCGTCACGGTCCTGGATGTTGGCGGGCATAAACCACCACGGCCAGCAGCAGGTCCATCGTGTCTACGATCACATGCCGCTTACGGCCAGTGACCTTCTTGCCCGCGTCCTAGCCGCGAGGCCCCCTTCTTCCGTGGTCTTCACAGGCTGGCTAGCAGTGATCACCGCACTGGGCGTGGGCTCTCGTCCAGCTGCTTCACGCACCTGGGACCGCAAGGCGCTGAGGATGTGCTCCCAGCTGCCGTCCAACCACCAGCGCCCCGCGCGTAGTAAGTAGCACCGTCCCTCACGGCGAGAACTCGTGAGGGAAGCTCCGCCACGGGCAGCCCGTGCGACTGACGTAGAAGAGGGCGTTGATCACTTCGCGGATGTCAACGCTGTGCGATCTGCCGCCGGGATTGGCCGGTGAGATCAGCGGCCCAATCAGCGCCCACGGGGCATCCGTCAGGTCGCTAGGATCTGGGATACGGATCGCGTTTCCGAGTTAGCGTCGGATCGGGCTTCTTGGTAGCTGCCAAGAAGGTTGCGTTCTATGCTCCCTCCAAGGCTCACCCAACCCTATTATAGCACAAATTGGCCTTCTCACACACGCTCTAAGTCCTCTGCGGCCAGGATCAGATGCGTCACTGCGATGCAGCAATCGTCGCGTACGAAGGGGCTCAGCCAGTGGGTACACCAAGACCGCAATGGTCGCTGGCGCCTGGCCCACGCGCGGGCTGTGGACGCCGTAATGGAAGGCATTGCGTCCCATGGCCTTTCGCAAGGACTGGGCCATAGTTACGACGAATGACCAAGGTTGGACGTTGAGGCTGGAGGGCGCCAAGCGAGTGGCTTTCAGCAGACGCTCCACAGGACGCGCCGTGGCACTGGCTTGGGTCTGTACATATGGATGCTGCGACGCCTGCAGGCCAGCTCGACAAAGCTCTCCATACCTACACCTCCCTGGGGGTGCTGCCGTATGGGCGAAATTCACGCGCTTGTGAGACGCCCGCTGTCCGAGGAAGCTGACCAACTGCTCCGATATCTTGTTCGCCGGCGACGCGAAGGCAATCTTCAGCCGGCGCTGGTGCGCGACGTGGCCGAGGCCATGGATGTCCTGGTGCCGGTCGTGCGCACTGCGGGCGAAGAGTTGCACGAACGCCGACTGATCGTGCTCGCAGCCCCGGGGATCATCGCGCCTCTCTGCTGGCCAAAGCTCACTGCAATCGCGGGCCGAGGGGTGCGCATGGACCTGGCCGAGCAGCTCGCAGCCGTTGGCATCGAAGTCCCCTCCACGCTCCTCGAGCGTTGGGCCGAAGCCGAGACTAAGTCTGATTGGCCCCCTCCTCAGGCCGGCGGCGACGGCGCCGATGACCAGGTGTGGTTTGCTCTGTGCGCAGCGGCCCACGGCGCCCTGGGTGAAGCCCTGGAGGCCTGCCGCCGGGCAACTGCCTCGACCATCGCCGCAGGAGTGATACCGCTACTGGCTCGCTTCGCTGGCTGGCTGGACCGTATGTTGGTGGCACTGAGGGCTCCCGAGAGCACCGCTCTTCGCTGTGAGCCGCCCGACAGCG
>JAKORR010000407.1 GCA_029777735.1 Armatimonadota bacterium
ACAAAGCAGCCGACGCCCAGATAGGCTCCAGGGTAGAATCGTGGCCCACTTCCACGGGAAACCTGTCACCTTGCGCGGGCTCCTTCCTGCGCGGCAGCGACGACCACCAGCTGCCTCGGCCCTTTGGCCAACTCTATCCTGTGGGAACTGTACACTCCCCGAGATGTACCAAGGGTTACACCCTATGGCCGGACTCTGGCTGCACTTATGTGCCTTTTGTAAGAAGGCTGTCACGCCACTGGGGGGGGCGGATCGTCAGTTTCCATGCCGGATACAGCCCGGGCACCCACCTCTTGCTCAGCCCTCGATTTGTCACCGAAGGGCTTCTCCTCGCCGCGAAGAAGGCGCTCGATGTTCTCCTTGTGGCGGATTACAGAGATGGAGGTGAGTGCGCCGGCCAGAACAATGCCGGTAGGCGTGTCATGGAGGAACAGCACAAGCGGGAGCAGGGTTACAGCAGCCGCGAGAGAGGCGACCGACACGATTCTGCAGCCCACCATGACCACGATCCACAGCGCGAAGGCGATACAGCCCACCCGCCAGTCGAAGGCCAGCAGTACGCCGAGACTAGTTGCGATGCCCTTGCCGCCCCTAAGATGGAGATAGGGAGAGAAGCAGTGGCCGACGACGGTGGCGATTCCTGTCGACGCCCACACGGCCTCGGGCTGCCCTAGCAACCGCGCCACCAGCACCAGGGTCATCCCCTTCAGGGTATCTGCCAGCCACGTCATGAGTCCCCACTTGAACCCAACCGCGCGCACAACATTGGTGGCACCAATGTTGCCGCTGCCAACCTGGAACAGATTCACGCCCTTGACCCGAGTCAGAAGTACCCCGAAGGGCACACCGCCGAAAAGGTAGCCTGCTAGGGCCAGCAATACTGCCAGGGGACTCATCTGCCATCGCCACCTCCTGCCGTCTCGCTTGCGCGGAAGGCTGCCCTAAACGGACGGCCCGCCCTTTGCTCCCGTCAGTCCTCTCGCCCGCGCCGTTGTCGAAAGCGCAGACGCAGGGGAACACCCGGAGCGTACAATTCCTCCCTCAGGGAGTTCGCCAGATAGCGCTGATAGGCGCCGTCTACCAAGTCAGGATCGTTGACGAACATCACGATGGTGGGCGGCCTGACAGACACCTGGGTTGCGTAAAGGATGCGGAAGGGTCTGCCGTGTTTGGCTGGCGGCGCGTGTCGAGCCATTGCCTTATATACTGCGCGATTCACGCGCGCTGTCTCCACGCGCAGTCGCGTGGCATCGCCCACTCGCGTGGCAGTCGGCAGAATCCTGTTCATGCCCACGCCACTGACCACCGACGTAAACAGCAGGGGCGCATGGGGCACGAAGGGGAACTTGGCACGAAGCACCCGCTCATAGTCTCCCTGCAGCAGGCGCTCGTGTCTCTGGCGCTCGCGCTCCCCTAGGTGTTCGTCGGCGGTCGCACGGTTGAGCACCAGGTCCCACTTGTGAGCGCACAACACCAGCCCTCGGCCCATGTCCTCGGCCTCACCTGCAAGCTTGACATCCTGAGTACTGGGCCCTTCAGCTGCGTCCATCACCAGTACGACGACGTCCGCGCGCTCAATAGCCCGCAGCGAGCGAAGGGCTGAGTAGTACTCCAGGCCTCCGGCGCGCTTGAAACGTCTGCTCATGCCCGCCGTGTCGACTATCCGGTATCTACGGCCGTCGCGCTCGATTACAGTGTCCACGGCGTCGCGAGTGGTGCCCGGCGTCTCCGACACGATCGAGCGTTCGACGCCAGCCAGGTAGTTGACCACGGAGGACTTGCCTGCGTTGGGCCGTCCAATGACGGCGACCGCCAAGGCGTCATCAACCTCCTCCTTGCCTTCGTCCTCGACCGGTGGCAGGGCCTCGAGGACCCTTTCGATCACCTCATTATGTCCCAGAGCATGAATCGCGGAGACCGGAAGAGGCTCGCCGAAGCCCAAATCGAGGAAGGATTCCAGGTCCGCGCTTCGGGATTCGGCCTTGTTGGCGACGAAGACGACTGGCTTGCCCGCTCGACGAACTACCTCGGCCACGTCGTGGTCCAGGCTGACTAGTCCCTCCTGGGCGTCCACGACAAAGATGAGTAGGTCCGCCTCCTGCAAGGCCGCGATGGCTTGGTAGCGTACCTTGGTGAACAGTTCATCCTTATCGCCGGCCAGCCCGCCCGTGTCCACGAGCAGGACCGGGCGATCGTAGAGGCTGACGCTGGCGTACACTCGGTCGCGCGTCACACCAGCGGTGTCGTGCACGACGGCGAGGCGCTGTCCCACCAGGCGGTTGAACAGCGACGACTTGCCCACGTTGGTGCGCCCGACTATTGCGATCAGCGGTCTTGTTCTCATCGTTCTGACCCCAGGTGTCCGGGAGTCACCCGACGGATGCCTATTATACTCGCATTACACCCTAGCAGCCTACCGCCGCCCATGCAGGCAAGGAGGCCGAACATCTGTGGTATAATATGTTCAGTGCCTTTTGGGGATGTGCCGGGCGAGCCCGATCCGAGACCAGTTGCGACTTGTGCAGGAACAGCGATCTATGATTCTCGCCTGTGACCTCCATGTTCACATCGGTCGCTCCAGCCGGGGCGAGCCGGTGAAGATCACTGCCTCACGCAGTCTCACCTTCGAGAACATCGCGCGCGAGTGTGCAATGCGTAAGGGTATCGACGTCGTAGGGATCGTGGACTGCGCCTCGCCGGCTGTGATGCGCGATATCGAGGAACTGCTCGACAGCGGTGAGATGACGTTCCTCGACGGCGGCGGTCTGGACTATCGCGGCAAGGTCACGGTGATTCTGGGCGCAGAATTCGAGACGCGCGAGCCAGCTGGTGGTCTGTCGCATCACGTCAGCTACTTCGCGGATCTCGACGGACTGAAGGCTTTCACCGACAGCCTCCGTCCGCACGTCACCAACCTGCAGCTAAGCTCCCAGCAGTGCGGCTTGCCGGCCCGGGAACTGCTGCGGATCTGCCTTGACGCTGGCGGCCTGTTTGTACCAGCCCACTGCTTCACGCCGCACAAGTCCCTCTACGGTGCCTGTGCACGGCGCGGCGTAGAGATCTTCGGCGACGACTGGGAATCCATCACAGCCATTGAACTAGGCCTGTCAGCGGACAGCTACTTGGCGGACCGCCTGAGCGAACTAGCTAGCAAGACCTTCCTCAGTAACTCGGACAGCCACTCACTGCCCAAGATCGCGCGAGAATATCAGCTTGTGGAGATGAAGGCTCCAAGCTTTGCTGAGCTGCGCCAAGCCCTGGCTCAGGAGGGAGGCCGTCTTGTGGTGGCCAACTTCGGCCTAGATCCGCGCCTGGGGAAGTACCATCGTACCTGCTGTGAGGCCTGCGGGTGGATCGCGCGCGGCCCAGCCCCGGTCACGGAGTGTGAGCAGTGTGGGAGCGGGGCTGTGACCATGGGTGTGCTGGACAGGATAAAAACTATCGCTGATTACGCCGAAGCCAGGCAACCGACAAGACGCGCGCCTTATCGGTACCAGGTGCCACTGCAGTTCGTGCCAGGCATCGGCAGCGTGGCGCTGAATCGCCTCATCAACGCACTGGGAAGCGAGATGGCAGTGTTGCACCAGGCTAGCGAGGCAGAAATTGCACAACTGATAAGCCCCAAGGTAGCGCGGCTCATCGTGATGGCCCGAGAGGGCCGACTGTCGCTGATAGCAGGCGGCGGGGGCAAGTATGGGCGGGCAGTGGCCAACCCGGGCAAGGCAGCACAGCTTGATCTGCCTGGGCTAAAGGAGCCGTGAATCGTGGAAAGTTGTGGACAAGTGCGGCAATCTCAAGGACAGTCTTGCCCCAGGTTTGGTTAGGAGCTCTGCGGAGAACCGCGCCCGATCAACGATCCGGACGCTACAAATCTCAAGATCGCGTTTCAATATTCAGAGCCGCTTTGAAGATTACGTTCTGACTTAGCTCTTGACTACTAAGCGCGAACTGCTATCATGATTTACGTGCTGTAATGGGAGGATCTGTTGAATTGAGACTGGCCATCATCATTATTTGTCTGTTGGTCGGGGGGATAGGTACTTGTGTACCTGCCCTATCGTACTCAATTGACGCTAGCGATGACGACTGGGTGTCGGGGTGGGTAAACAAGAACATCGACGGTGACGAGCCAGATATCCCGGCAAAGTATGACATCTGGGTCAGCCTGTCCAACAAACAGGATGACACATGGTACTTATACTACAGGACTATGGGGTACTACCCGCCTGGAAATGTTGGGGACTTCAGTGAGATCTACATAGACTCGGACATAGACGCAGGCACGGGTGGGCCAGCCCCTGGCGTGGTAGTGGGCTTCAATTACCGCCTTAAATGGGATCTTGGCTCCCCAGATGCCGATACGGCCCTGGGGAACGCCATGCTTTACGTCTGGGACGACGTGAGCAGGGAATACATCAGCACAGGGGGTAGCTATCAAGTGGCCCGTGGGCTAGCGAGCAACACGGGGCCTATCGGGAACGAGATGTTCGTAGAGTGGTCGGTGCCTGGCAGTGCTATTGGCAATCCTTCGAATTTCCTGTGGGGAGCTTACCTGTACGACAGCAGTCTTGACCGCGGCGATGCATGTCCGAAATACTTCTCCCAGGAGGCGGTGCCAGAACCATCGACATTGCTTCTAGTACTACCAGCGCTCGCCTTTCTCGGTAAGGTGAGGGGCCGATCCCGTAGGGCGAAGGCAGGCTAACGATTGTAGAGTCCGTAGCTCGGTTTGGCAGCAACAACAGCCACCCTAGAGTGCGTGTGGGAGCGATGCCCGGGCCAGAGGGGAGGACCGGAAAAGTGACGTGGAAGAGGACCGGACATCGCAGAGAGGCAGGTAGCGTCGACAAGCAGAAGTCACGGCAGAAGTGTAGTTGAAGCGGTGCGAGTGTCTTGGCGGGAGCACGGGTCTGTTTGCCAGGCCGGTGCTTTTTGTGTTTGTCGAGTAAGCTAGGACCATGGAGCCCTAGGTTAAAATTGCCGAGCACTGGGGGCTGAAGGATGCGATATGTAATGGTGACACTGTTGGTGCTGTTGCTGGTGGCTGGCGTAGCCAATGCGGCGTACACGATTGATGGATACGACTTCGACTGGGTGTCAGGGTACATGAGTGAGAACATCGATGGGCCAGACAAAGCGCCGGCTCAGCCTGTTCCATGTTAACTCCGGCACCAACCCAGACGACCTGTGCCCGGATGAGCTCGACCAGCCAGCGGTCACGCCCGAGCTCACTCCATTCTCGCTACTCATCGCCTTCGGCTGCATCGTGCTCGTCATGCGTCGGCGCTCTGGGAAATAGCCCAAGGAGGTTCTTGCTTCAGAACCCCGTCCCCACTGGAGTGGATTGGGCCCGTAACGCCTCGACCCCGGTGCTGCCTGACCATGCGTTCTGTCTCCCAGTGATCCCTGCCACACACTGTTCCTATGCAGTCGAGGAGCAGTTAGAATGAACTCCAGGTTTCGTGAGGTCCGTTACCCATGTCGTCGCAATCTCGCTTCATCATCGGCACGGCCGGTCACGTCGACCATGGCAAGACGGCGCTTGTCCGACGCCTGACAGGGATCAACACGGACCGGTGGCGCGAAGAGCAGGAACGCGGGCTGACTATCGATCTCGGCTTTGCCTACTTTGACCTACCCAGTGGAGAGCGTGTCGGCTTCGTGGACGTTCCTGGGCATGAGCGATTCATTCACAATATGCTTGCCGGCGTTACGAACATCGACGCGGTGTTGCTGGTTGTCGCCGCCGATGAGGGAGTGCGCCCGCAGACCGCTGAACACGTAGCTATTCTGGATTTGCTGGGCATCAGCTGTGGCCTAGTGGTCCTCACAAAGGCAGACCGGGCTGATGAAGAACTGCTGGAACTAGTGCGCGAGGACGTGGAGCAACTTTTGGCCCCCACTTCGCTGGCTGGCAGTCCCGTGATAGTAACCAGCGCAGCGACGGGACAGGGGTTCGACGAGCTGGCGACGGCTCTTGACGCCCTGGCCGCCAAGGCCGAGCCCCACGACATTGATGGACCTGCACGCATGCCCCTAGACCGCAGCTTCACCCTTCCAGGCCACGGCACAGTGGTCACGGGGTCGCTGGTGCGCGGCTGCCTGACCGAGGGACAAGATGTGGAGATCATACCGGCGGGCCTACGGGCGCGAGTGCGGCGGCTGGAAGTACACGGAGAGAGCCTCAGGACGGTGGCCGCCCCAGCGCGGGTAGGGGTTAACCTTGCCGATGTGGCGACGGGAGACCTGGGCCGCGGCGATCAGTTAGTGGAACCGGGCTCCATGCGGGTGACCTGGCTACTGGACTGCGAGCTTCGCCTGATACCGTCCGCGCCTGCGCCGCTGAAGCAGCGCGCCCGGGTTCGCCTGCACATCAGCACGGCCGAGGTCAACGCGAGTCTTCTCCTACTGGATGGCCGACGCGAGCTCCAGCCCGGTGACATTTGCTTCACTCAGCTTCAACTCGAGCAGCCCGTGGCTGCGGCCCCTGGGGACCGGTTTGTGATCCGCGGCTCTTCGCCACTGATGACACTTGGAGGGGGCGTGGTTCTCGACCCCAGGCCTCGTCGGCACAGGGCCGGGCGCGAGGAAGTGCTGTCGGCGCTGCGAGCCCTTAAGGAGGGTAGCGTTGTCGACCGGGCGCTTCAGACCCTGGCGCGGCGGGGCACCAGGGGCATGACGGCGGATGAGCTGCGCCGCGAAATGCAACTCACAGCCGAGGCAACGACTGCTCTTCTGGCGAGGGCAGAGGAGGAGAATCAGGCACAGTCTCTCGGTGGGGTCTGGGTCGTGGCAGAGCATGCCGCGGCCTTGCGCGACGCTGTGCTCAGTTCGCTGGAGGACTACCAGTCCTCCCACCCCCTGCAGCCTGGCATGCCACTGCGCGACCTGCAAGTGAGCACACACCTGGAGGCCCAGCCGTTGCAGGACCTGCTGGCCTCACTGGTGTCGGAGGGTGCTCTGGTAGTGGAGTCGGGCCGCGTGCGCCTAGCGGGTCGCTCGGCCACGCCAAGCCCTGAGCAGCAACAACGGATCGACGCCCTACTCGATGAGCTGCGCCGTGCCAGGTTCCAGCCGCCGACGCGCGACGCGGCGTTGGAACGACTGGGTGGCGGCCAGGAGGCTCCAGACCTGCTTGCCTACCTCGTGGAAGGTGGGGCGGTGGTGCCGCTCGGGGACTTGGTCTTCGCGCCCGAGACCCTGGACGAAGCCAAGAAACTATTGCGCGAGGCTCTTGGGGGGCGCACCTTCACCGTGGCCGACGCCCGCGATGTTCTCGGATCCACCCGCAAGTACGTGGTCCCCTTGCTCGAATACCTTGACCGCAGCGGCTTCACGCTCCGCCGAGGAGACGAGCGCGGGTTCCGCGACGAATGAGGGATAGAGAGTATACCAGCCCCATAGGTCCGGCGTTGGGAATGGGAGCGCGAAGGGTGTATGATTCCTACGTGTGTGCGACCGGGCAGGACGACAACGAGGTGACCGCGATGAAGCTCGGCATGACCATGTACTCCTTCAACACCTATGCCCGGGAGGGCAAGATCGACACGCTTGGGTTCCTGCGTTGGGCCGCAGATCACGGCGTAGAATGCGTGGACCTTTTGGCGTACTACTGGCGGGATGAGAGGGATGAGCCTGAGCAGGCACGGGCGCTCCTCGACGACCTGGGACTGGAGCTGGCGGCCTACGCGGTGGGCAACAACTTCGTGCAGCCCGACAGAGCGCGTCTGGAGGAACAGATCGACGACGTCAGGCGCGGCATCGAGATGTCCCATCGTCTTGGCGCTCCGGTCTTGCGTGTGTTCGGCGGGCACGCTCCCAGCCTACCCAAGTCCGAGGCACTGAAGCTAGCTCTGACCGGACTTGAGGCTGTGGTGGGGGATGCAGAACAAGCGCGCGTCATCCTGGCCGTCGAGAATCACGGCGGAGTGCCTGGGACCGCAGAAGAGGTCATCCAGGTGTTGCAGGAGATCGACTCGCCGTGGGTCCGATCTTGCGTTGACGTGGGCAACTTCCTGAGCGCCGGCGAAGACCCCTTGGAGGCCACAGCCCGCGTCGTCGGCTATGCGGCCCACGCCCACATCAAGGACTTGCGCCGTGTCGAGGACAAGAGCGGCAAGGTATCTTGGCAGAGCTGCACGCCTGGGAAGGGCGACATCGATTATCGTAAGGTGCTTCAGGTCTTCGCACGCGCTGGCTATGAGGGCGCGCTGGCCATTGAGGCCGAGGGCCCCGAGGATGACTTTATCCAGGCCGCCTTTGCCGTGGATTGGCTGCGGGCACTGCTCGAGGAGCTGGGTGAGCCAGGTTAGGCAGCGCGCCGAGGCCGAGAGACTTCTCTTCGTGCCCGCCAATTGTGAGTTTTTCCAAGTGACGGAGACGAAAGGACATGTCAGCCTGCCCCAAGTGCGGGATACAAACCAACGAAGAGGACCGCTTCTGCCGACGCTGCGGCGCGAAGCTGACAGGCCGCCAGCCTTCGGCCACCATGGACGCCTTGGCTGAGGAATACCGCAAGGTGGTGGCAGACCATCCCAACGATGCCGACGCGCATTATTCCCTGGGGTTGGCGCTGCTGTACAGCGAGCGGTGGGCGGAGGCGGTCATCCACATCGAACGGGTGATCGAGCTGGCGCCTGCTTTTGCCGACGCGTACGCGCGCTTGGTCCTGTGCCGGGCGAGACTAGGGGAGCTAGACGAGGCCTGGGCTGCAGTCGAGCGTGGGCTGATAGTGGATCCCAACCACGAAGACCTGCGCCGTCTGCGCCGGGAACTCCTCGACCTACGCGGCACGGATGACAAGTGAAGCGCGCCCCGGACGACGACAGGGCTCACTCGATGATGAGCACACCGCTGATGGGGTGGAAGTAATGCACGATGCTCCAGGAGAGCAGTACCACGGCATTACCCACCACTACGCCAAGGGCCGCCGCCCGTGCGTTGTTGTAGGCCTGGTAGCCGCCAAAGCGCTGGACAAGCTGGCGGACCAGCCAACCGACAAAGATTGAGAACCCATAGCGGTCGCCCATCCAAGGCGGGCCGCCGGTGATTGCCACGTAGGCTAGCGGATGCCACGGCCACCAGGTGTACCTCTGCCGTAGGGATTGCAGTGCCAGCGTCGTGACGGCGCCTAGCGCCATGTTGCTATAATTGCCGGCAGTGAAACGCTTTGGGGCCTCCAGCAGTTGCATCAGCTCTGTGCCGAAGCCCCCGTAGGCACTTCGCGGCCACCAGCCCAGCCCAGGCACCGAGCGCGAGTAGATAGCATATAGGGCCGTAGGGTGGGAGGCAAAGAGCGCTACGACTAGCGACACTAGTAGAAGAAGCGCCACTGAGCGCGCGTGCAGACCGCCCAGCTCGGCCACCTTGTAGGCCTGCATGACGTTACCCATGGTATTGGATGCCTGGTCGCCTATCTTCCACCCAATGTAGTGCAGGATCGTGGTAGTGCGTAGACCGAGGACCTTGGGCCCGAAGAGGTTCACCACATGGACGTGGGGCTTGGCTATGGGCGTCCAAACGGCAAAGAGACCGCCCTCGGCTACCAGACGCATGAGCACCGTTATGCTCACCAGGTACAGGAGTATCGTGAGCAGTGTGTAGCCGATGCTTGCCCCGGCCACCCTGGCCCAGCCCAGGATCACAGCCAGCGACAGCCCAAAACCCCAGAAGGCCAGCCGGTACGGGATAGGCTCCCTGCTGTCATCCACCAAAGGGTCGTTAAACACGGCCTTGCGCCACAGATCCGACAGAGCGTGCCGTGCAAGCCATAGGTAGATAAGCACCAGTACAATGTACGCGCCAAGACCTTGGTGGGTGAAAAAGTCGGTGTGGTTGGTCAAACCGTAGGCCTCTCGGAAAACCATGATGAACTTGCGGGCCGCCCAGAAGAACCACAGACTGAAGCCCATATCGTCCTGAACTAAGTAGGTAACACCAATCATCTCAAAGTAGATGTTGTAGGGCCAGCCGTTGAGCACGGTCCATGGACGGTCGCGGAAGACCCAGCCGATATCCCGGATGAGTTTCGTCTCGGGGATGCTAGGGAGATAGTAGTGCATCGCATTCTTCGTGTAGATCAACACCGGTAGGGAGAAGGCCACCCAGAACAGCCAATTGCGGAAGCAGGCCGGAAAGAGGCTGCACGGGTGGTCGTAGCGCACGAACTCGACCGGGATTTGGGCGAGCGGGAAGAGGATGCGCTCCTCGTCCGCCCAGCGCTTACGGAACCACGCGGCGAAAGTCATCTGCATTGTGAGTACAGCGATGAGGAAGGGCGTCCAGGCAAGCAGCGGCACCACCCAGGCCTGCCAGGGCATGCTCTGGCCGGGGGGTACTCCGTAGAAGGCCCAGCGTATCGCGGGCGAGTCCGGATCAGCTGACGGCACCATCCAGTGAGGTACCTGGGGCAGGAAGGTCTCCAGGTACTTGTTTTCCGCCGTGGCGTAGCCCTGGCCCGCTATCATGATAAGGTAAAGATATGTGACAAGCTGCTGGCCGGGGAACCCCGCCATAACGAGGACCGCAATATAGATGTACAACAAGCGGCGCGAGCTGAACCAACGCCGCTGCCAGATCCAGACCGTCAGCGCGTTGAGGAGAAGAAACCAGAAAAGGGGATAGACCGCTGCGCGCGGCAGATGCCCAAAGCCCACGAGGTCGTAGCGAACCAACGCGGAGAAGGCACCACCGACCGCCACAGCAACTACACAGATGAGAGCCAGCGCCCAAGTTAGGGCATCGGGCCTTTCCGTCTTGGGCACCTCGACTGTCTCAACTATATTGGTCGTCTGTGTGCGTATACAGTTACCCTCTAGGCGCCAGTAGACCGACGCACCGCCGGTGAATCATCCTACTCTTACTGCCGGTGTGCCAACGCCCCTCCAAGTCTCGGCACCGGCCGGCTCAGCCTGCCACCCTTAGGCTCACCACTCGATCCAGCCGGAAGCTCTTCTCCTTCCTATCCTCGTGACAGAGCGCTGAGAGGTAAATATATTCGTCTTGGCGGTAGAGCGCCAGTGGAGTGATGCTCCTCTCGCCTGTTCCCTTGGTGCCGCCCTCATACCTGATGACCAGATCCAAGCCCTCCTCCAAGGCCCGCGCCAGTTCTTCGAAGCCCGGAGGCGCCTGAGCAGGCGCCATCGCTACGTCCTCGAAGGTCAAGACCCTGATGCGCGAGGGCAATTGCGCGAATTCCTCTTCCTCCAGATAGTCCAGCATGTGGCAGAACACTACGCGTACCGCGTCGGCGTCCGGCAGCGCGCGGTGGTGACTAGGCAGCTCGAGGTCGAAGTGTGCCGCTACCTGCTCTAGGGAATAACCACTGAGCGCGGGGAACAAATCCCGTGCCATCAGGCGTGTATCGAGGACCGGTAGAGCGGGCGGCCGCTGGCCCATGCGCGAGAGGGCCATGGAGATGAAGGCCAGGTCAAAGGGAGCGTTGTGGGCTACCAGCACGACCCTCGGCCCTTCCATGAACTTCAGCAACCTGGGCAGCACAGCCTCGGGCTGCGGCGCCAGAGCTACCATCTCGTCCGTGATGCCGTGAATCCGTTTAGCCTCCGGCGGCATAGGCTCGCCGGGATTCACCAACTCGTTGAACTCAGCCTCGACAGCGCCGGTCCAATCGAATCGTACGGCTCCAATCTCGACGAGCTTCCCCGTTGCGGGATTGAGCCCGGTCGTCTCGGTATCCAGCGCCACGAAAACGGCTTCTATTAACTTGGGCAGACGGCTTCTCCACATACTGTAGCCAATAACAATAGCAGCAATCGGCCAACCGATAAACTGGGCCCCTCGCCGGCGACGCTGTACGCAGCAGCTTGTCCCCCGAGGACCTGGAGGGCAGAGCCTTCTCCAAGGCCGGGCCCTAGTCCAGCGCCCGCCGGTTGCCCTACGGCCTCAGGACCCGTTCCCGCCCATCGAGCCTTAACTCTGACCTCCGCCTTCTCGGCCAGCAGGCGCGGCGTGTGGCCGATGTAGGCGATGCTGGTTTCCGGAGCCTGGTAGAAGTGCATGAATTGTTCCTCGGTAGAGATATCGACGCCCTCAGAGTGCTCGGGCACACGCCAATTGAGCAGCGGCTGGGCGAAGGTATAGCCGGTGCCGGGGTCCGGGTGCTCGGCGTCGGGTAGGACGCGGGCACGAGCACAGTTCACGTGGCCCGGGTTGCTGAAGTCGCAACGTCGCCGCCTGGATCTACGGTGCCAGGGTGGGCAGAGCAAAGACTTGGCAGACCAAGCAGGAGCTTGCTGCGTTTTGTATGGACACCCGCATGGAGCTGTTCAAACGGTAGGCAGGCCCTAGCCAAGTGGAACGACCGCCAACCCCGAGGGCCAAGGCACTCCTCCTTGTTTCGCTTACTCCAAGGAGCTCTGCTCAATGGCGTGCGGCGACCGCCGGACCAGGCGGCTACCCTGCCGACCTTTAGGCCCTCCCGATCATCTGTTTCTTCAGCTCGAGGTAGTACAGGAAGTTGTCGTAGGGAACGTCGGGCGGCACCGTGTGATCCAGCGTGGGTATGTAGCCTCCCTGATCGAGCATTGGCGGAATCTTGGCCTCGAGTTCGACCTGGATGGCGTGGTGGTCGCGGGCTAGTTCGCGCTTGTCGATGCCGCCACTGAGGGCCAAATCACGACCATAGCGACGCCGCAGCTCACGCGGATCGTTGCCTGCCGCAACCTCTATCGGCCAGATGCAGGTCACGCCGGCCTCGATAAGGAGGGGTATGAGCGGGTCGAAGTTGCCATCGCTGTCGAGCCAGATTATATCGATGCCGCAGGAACGCACGAACTCCAACAGGCGCCTGTAGCGTGGCAGCAGGAACTCGCGGAAGATCGCGGGCGAGATCAGCGGTCCGGTCTTGAAGGCGAAGTCCTCGAAGATGTTGAAGTAGTCGCAGGACACAGCCTGGAGCCACGGCCTGAGGGTATCGATGGCGAAGTCCGTGAAGAAGTCGAGCATCTCGTGCATTAGGTCGGGGTAGTCGTACCAGGCGTAGGACAGGTTCTCAGTGCCCAGATACCGCCGTGGGTGGCTGTATAACCCAAAGGCGGCGTTGGGCACGGCGCAGAGCGGGTAGTCACGGCCTGCGTGGTGGGCGGCCACTTCGTCGAGATTCTCTGGCACTCGCTCGGGGCTGTGTGGGTTGAATCGCTCCCTCAGGGCTTCGAAGTCAGCCGGCTTTTCCACGGCGAAGGAGAGATACTGGTCCATTGACGCGCGGGTGCCGCGAGCAGTGCCCTCCTTGAGGGCCTTGCGCACAACGCCGTCACCGTCGCGTAGGATGACGTAGCGCTCGGTCTCCTCCAAAACCTCCGGGCCAAGCGGCGGGATCGGCCCTAGGTTCACGGGCAGGTACGACCGTCGGTCGATGCCGAAGAAGTCGTGTCCGTAAAATCCGCCGGCGCTTGCCTCCTCGGGTGGGAGACCCTCGGCCAGCCACCGCTCAACGGTCTGGCCCCAGTAACCCAACTCGAAGTTTGGCAGGCTGCCAACCGGCTCGAATCTCATGCAACGCAAAAAGCTTTCCCTAACTGTCAAGGGGCTCGGCCTCCTGGCCGCTGGATGGAAGCTGGCACGG
>JAKORR010000408.1 GCA_029777735.1 Armatimonadota bacterium
ACCCCAGGATCCGGTGCATCAAAGCTTCACCTACCTTGCGCTGGCAATTGCTATGCCGCGATCCCTAGGTGCACCGCCATCGTCCCAAAGACGCAGCGGATGACCTCGATTCTCTCAAGACCCGCCTGGGTCATGGCCTGAGACACAGCGTGGACATCGATGACGTGAGCCACCGACCGCGCCAAGTAACGGTAGGCCTCAGCATCGACGAACCTGCCCAGGGCCGGCACGACTGTGGCGAGATAGGCCTTGAAGAGAGGGCGTGTCAGACCCTCCGGCTGTGTGAACTCTAGGCAGGCGACCTTGCCACCGGGCTTGACCACACGCCCCATCTCCTCGAACAGACGCTGCGGCGAGATCACATTGCGCAGAGCGAAGCCCACCATCGCGCAGTCGAAAGAATGGTCGGCAAAGGGCAGTTCCAAGGCGTCGGCGACAATGATCCTCGTCGATGAGCCCAGACGCTCCTGCGCCAGTTTCAGCATGGCCTCACATCCATCGACAAGGATTATTTCCGCGCCCAAGCGTATGGCCCTCTGCGCGAGCTGCCCTGTGCCAGCGCAAACATCAAGCACGAGTAGTCCCGGCTCAAGGCCCAGACGCTGCATCAGAACGTCTCTGCCTCGGCGGTGCAAGCCGAAGCTTAGCAGGTCGTTGACAGTGTCATAACGGCGGGCGATAACGGAGAACATATGCGCCATAGCCCGCCTTTCCTCGACATGTGGAGATTGGAGCACGCTCATGCCGTTAGACAGCATTTACCGATACCGAAGTGGAAGAAAGCTTAGCACCGCATCGGATTGACCGCAAGAGAGCACCGCTGCTACAATACCACCATTGGGCAGGAACGGATCTGCGGGGCCCAGAGGTTTTATTACCAAAGTATTTGTCAAGCGTGGTTGAGGACCAGCACGCGGCGTAGGAGCCGGCGGCGTAAGGGGCGGTCGAGGTTGGCGCAAGGGAATCGCGGGGCTTGGTGGCCCAGCCGTCGGGGATCTCTCCTGTTCGAATCCCATATTGCGAGGACCACGGCCAGTGGGACACGACCGCATCATTGTCCTGGGCGCCACTGGGTCCATCGGTTGCCAGACCCTCGACATCGTCAGGCAGTTGGGCGACCGCTTTGAGGTTGTAGGCTTGGCGGCATCGAGTAACTGGCAGCGGCTGGCCGAGTATGCAGACAGGGCGCACACAAAGGAGGTGGCACTAACCTCAGAGCAGGCGGCTGCTAAGCTGAGGGCCGCCCGCCAAGATCTTAACGTGCGCTCAGGTCCAGCCGGCCTCGTGGATCTGCTCCAGTCCGTGCCGGCAGACGTGGTGGTGGTGGCCATCGCGGGCCTGGCAGCTCTGGATCCCTTGATAGACGCACTTCGCCGCAGCCTTCGCGTAGCCTTCGCGAGCAAGGAGCCCCTCGTAGCGGCAGGCCGTGTGGTCATGGAAACCAGCCGTAGCCACGGCGCTAGGTTGTTGCCTATCGACAGTGAAATATCGGCTGTATTCCAGTGTTTGCAGGGCGTACCCAGGGAGAGCGTGGAGAAGATCCTGCTGACAGCATCGGGCGGCCCTTTCGCAGGCCTGTCGAGCGAAGAGCTTGCCCGTGTGACGCCGGAGCAGGCCCTGGCCCACCCAACGTGGCAAATGGGCCCCAAGGTGACCGTTGATTCGGCCAGCCTGATGAATAAGGGATTCGAGGTCTTCGAGCTGCGCTGGCTGTTCGACGTGCCCGTAGACCGGATCGAAGTGGTGATTCACTACCAGAGTGTGATCCACTCTGCTGTGCAGCTTGTGGACTCGAGTGTGCTGGCACAGATGAGCCTGCCCGATATGCGCGCACCGATTCAGTATGCGCTCACGTATCCTGAGCGCAGAGCCAACGCATTGCCGCGCCTCGACCTGTCCGCACTGGGCCAGATGACCTTTGCTCGGCCCGACACGGCTCGCTTCCCGTGCCTAAGAATAGCCTACCAGGCGGCCCGCGCTGGCGGAACCTATCCTGCGGTGCTCAATGCGGCTGATGAAGTGGCCGTGGCGGCCTTTCTTGAAGGCAGGCTTGGGTTCACGGCCGTGCCAGCGCTCTTGGAGGCAGTTCTCGAAGCCCATGACCCGAAATCTGACGATTGTCTTGACAACGTGCTCGCGGCCGACCGATGGGCGCGGCAGGCCGCAGAGGCGAAAATCGGTGTGATAGCCGGTCGATTTTGATCCCAGGGTGTGCATACATGAATCTTGATCTTCAGGCCCTCTGGCAGACGCCCAACGCCATACTTGCAATAGCGGTGGTGCTGGGCCTTGCCGTTTTTTTCCACGAAGCTGGCCACTTCCTGACGGCACGGCTGTGTGGCATCGGCGTGGAGGAGTTCGCACTGGGCTTCGGACCAGTGCTCTGGAAGCGGCGGTGGGGCGCCACGCTCTACACCCTTCGCGCTCTGCCTTTTGGCGGGTTCGCTCGGATCGCGGGCATGGAGCCGGGCACCACAGACGACCCGAACGGGCTATATAACAAGGCCAAGTGGGTGCAGGCGCTGGTGTTCGTCGGCGGCGTGAGCATGAATATCGCATTGGCGCTGCTGTTTTTCTGGGCCGCGGTGTTCATTTATGGCGTGCCGGACCCCGAAGCGCAGACAGTCACGATTCAGCGCGCCTTCCCCGGAGGGGCCGGAGAGCGTGCTGGTTTCCTGCCCGGCGACCGCGTGGTTAG
>JAKORR010000409.1 GCA_029777735.1 Armatimonadota bacterium
CGGGCCCACGGCTCGATGAACCTGACAGGGGTTGTGTGCAAGTCGTGCAACATCAATGCCGCTCGCCTGGCCCAACGCATCGGCGGCGTGGCGATAGTCAAGGCCCTCAAGCGCTTTGGTTTCGGAGCGCCCACGCGGGTAGGCCTCTACCCCGAGGGCTTTGGACTGTTGCCGCCTTCTCCGGGGCACGACATGCTCTACGAGCGGGACGTTGCTAACCTGGGATTCGGCCAGGGAATGTCTTGCACCCTGATTCAACTGGCGGCGGCCTATTGCGGCGTGGTCAACGACGGGGTATACATGCTTCCTTACGTGGTCCAGTCAGTGGTCGAGGAAGACGGGACTGAGTTCCGTAGAGTGCAGCCTAAGGCCGTGCGCCGCGTATGCAGCGTCGAGACTTCCCGCCGCCTACGGCAGATGCTTCAGGCCGTCGTGGACGAGGGTACCGGGCGAGCTGCGCGGATACCGGGCGTCAAGGTTGGTGGCAAGACCGGCACGGCTCAGAAGCCCGGCCCGAGCGGGAGATACGAGAAGGGCAAGCATGTCGCCGTCTTCGTGATGGTGGTGCCCATCGACGATCCTCGCTGGGTCATCGCGGTCATGGCCGACGAGCCAAAGAATGGATACCACGGTGGCCAGGTAGCGGCGCCGGCTGCCAAGGAGATAGCCCTGGCTGCCCTGAGGCTCTCTGGTAAGCTTCCGGTACAGGCCCAGGTGGCGCGGGTGGCAGGTGAGGCGGCGAGTGCCATGTCCACGGGTGACTGACACGCCGGCCAGGACAGGATCTGCGCCGTTGCCAGGCTTTAATCGGAGCCCTGACGTCCCAGCGCTACAAGGCGATAGCGACAATCCAAGATGCGCCATCGACTTGGGCCATCACCGTAGACCCACCGTCTCGTTCGGGCCCGTGAGCGGAAGGTTTTGTTGTGGTAACCTCCCCAGCTGCTTGCGTTCCGTCCAGGCACGGGTAGGATAGACGCATGCACACTATAAGACGAAGGCTTCTCTGGCTGCAGGAACAGATCACGGGCCTGGTTGAGCCCGCCTCCGGTGACCCAGAGGTTACGGGGGTGGCTTATGATTCCCGACGGGTCCAACCTGGTGACATTTTCGTGGCCCTGCGCGGCCAGCACACGGACGGCCACCGATTCCTGCGGTCGGCGGCCGACGCAGGCGCTGTAGCACTGGTGGTCGAGGCAGGCGCCGACTCCCAGGCGTCCGCCCTGCCCACAGTGCGAGTGCGAGATACGCGGCGTGCTTTGGCAGAGATAGCGGCTGCCTTCTGGGACTGGCCCTCGCGAAAGATGAAGGTGGTAGGCGTCACAGGGACCAATGGCAAGACGACGACGGCGATGCTTGTAGCAGACCTGGCCGAGGCCGCTAACATGAAGGCCGCAGTGCTCGGCACGCTGGGCAGGATCGTTGGCGACGAGGTCCTTCAGACCGAACACACCACGCTGGAGGCGCCCGATCTACAGAGGTCCTTCGCCGAGATGCTGGCCAAGGGCATAGAACTGGTAGCCATGGAGGTATCCTCGCACGGCCTCGTCCTCGACCGCGTTTGGCAAACCTGCTTCGATGTGGGTGCCCTGACCAACATCAGCCAGGACCATCTAGACTTCCACAAGGATATGGAAGACTACGCACGGGCCAAGGGCCTGCTGTTCACGTGCTACGCTGACCTAGCCGCCGGGTGCAAGCAGATGCAGGGCGTCTTGAACTGGGACGATCAATGGGCACAGCGCCTGAGCGTGGAAGCCCATTGCCCCATCGTCAGCTACGCTGTTGAAAGAAGCGACGCAACGGTGCGGGCCGAGGACATCGAGTTCGGGCCAAGGGAGACAACCTTCACTCTTGTGCTGCCTGACACGCGCCATCAGGTCCGCCTGGGGCTGGTGGGGCGCTTCAATGTGGAAAACGCACTGGCGGCGGCAGCTGTGGGCGTGGCTCTGGAGCTGCCCGGAGAGGCAATCGTTAGAGGCCTGAGCGCCGCGCGCCAGGTCCCAGGCAGGCTCGAGCGCGTAGAGGCGGGCCAGGACTTCCTGGTTCTCGTGGACTATGCCCACACGCCCGACGCCTTGATCAAGGTCCTGACTGAGGCACGGCGGCTGACAGCCGGGCGTGTTCTTTGTGTCTTCGGCTGTGGCGGTGACCGTGACCAGGGCAAGCGCCCGAAGATGGGCGCCGCCGCCACCGATCTGGCTGACTGGACGGTTATCACTAGCGACAATCCAAGAACCGAAAACCCGGAAGCCATCATCTCGGCAATCCTTGTCGGCGCTCGCGAGGGACGCTACGAAACTTGTGTGGACCGTCGGGAGGCCATCCATCGGGCCATAGACTTGGCGCAGCCGGGCGATGTGGTCGTGATAGCGGGCAAGGGCCACGAGGACTATCAGCTTCTGGGGGACCGCACGATCCACTTCGATGACCGCGAGGAAGCGAGGGCGGCAATACTGGCGCGAAGGAAAGTCCGATGGGAGTATCAGCATGTTCCGCGCCGATTTGAGACAGATCGCTGAGATCACAGGCGGCCGCTTGGCCTTCAGCGAGCCGGGTCTTGTGGTGCAGGGCCTGAGTACCGACAGCCGCCAGGTCAGGCCTGGCCAGTTATTCGTTGCGCTCAAGGGCGACAGGTTCGACGGCCACGATTACGTGGATAGTGCGCGACAGGCGGGCGCGGCCGCGGCCCTCGTCGAGCGCGAGGTGTCCTCTCCCATCCCACAGGTTGTGGTTGACGACACCCTCATCGCCCTGGGTAAACTGGGCCAGTGGTGGCGCTCCCTTCGAGAGGACCTAATAGTGGTCGCCGTGACCGGCAGCGCCGGCAAGACCACCACCAAGGGCATGACCGCATCCATCCTTGCCCGACGCGGCCCGACCCTGAGCAACCGTGGTACCGAGAACAACGAGATAGGTCTACCTTCCACGCTCCTACGCCTGGCCAACGAGGAGTACTGCGTGTTGGAGATGGGCTCGCGAGGCTTGGGTCAGATCGACTACCTGGCCCAGATCGCGCGGCCCAGTGTCGGTGTCATCACGAACATCGGGGAAGCCCACCTGGGAGTCATCGGTGGGCGCGAGAAGATTGCGCAGGCCAAAAGCGAGCTGATCGCGGCTCTGCCCGCGACAGGCACCGTGGTGCTCAACCGCGAGGACTATTTCTTCGGCCTACTGTCCGAGATGGCGCCCTGCCAGGTGCTATCCTTTGGCCTGAGCGAGGGTGACTTCCGAGCGGAGAGCATCCACACTTGCGTGGATGGTACAAGCTTTGTGCTGGTGGGACCGCCTGGGCGCAAGGAAGTGCGCTTGCGTTCGTTAGGCCGTCACAACGTGCTGAACGCGCTGGCGGCTGCCGCTGCGAGTTGGGCGTGTGGCGCTCGCGGGCCACATATCGTCGCTGGGCTAGAAGCCTTCCGAGGCGAGGCTCTGCGCACCCAGATCTTCCGCCGCGAGGATGGAACGCTGATCGTCAACGACGCCTACAACGCCAGCCCCACCTCTGTGGGCGCTCTCCTCGACCTGGTACACGACATGCCCGGCCGCAAGGTCTTCGTCTTCGGCGACATGTTGGAACTCGGTGACTACGCCCAAGTAGCCCACGAGCGGGTCGCCCAGCAGGCCCAGGAGGCAGGCATCCAGGTACTCGTGGCCGTGGGCGAGCTGGGGGCCCTTACGGGCGCTGCGGCCGAGCGTATAGGCCTCACCGTTGCCTATGCCCGGGACGCCGAGGAGGCGGCGTGGGTAGCCGTGCGCCTCCTCCAGCCGGGGGACGTCGTGCTGGTCAAAGCTTCCCGTCTCGTGAGACTGGAGCGCGTGGCGGAGTACCTGGCGGAAGGCGGGGCGCGCAGTGATTGAGGAAGTCACGAATCCACTTGGGAGTGTGCTGGCCGTGGCTCTCTTAGCCGGGCCGCTGGCCGTAGCTTCGGTCCTGGCCTGCTGGGGCTATCTTGGATTGGCCCGGCGGCACGGCTGGGGCCAGCAGATCCGCAGTGACGGGCCTCGGACGCACCTGCAGAAGCAGGGCACACCGTCCCTAGGCGGCGTAGTCTTCCTGGTCCTTTTCTCCATTGTCGGGGCCGTCGTGGGCTTATGGTGTGACACGCCCGGTCTGTTCGTTCTCACCGGCGTCCTGGTAGCAGGCCTGGGCCTGGGCCTGGTGGGCCTACTTGACGACGCCGCCAAGCTCGTCGGCCACAAGAGCACCGGTGTCAAAGCGCGCTTTCGCATCGTGGCGCAGTTCTTCCTGGCAGCCGCCGCCGTGACGCTGATTGGCCACGGCCATCGCCTGGCGGGCTACGAGCTGAGCACGTCCTGGATAGGCCTAGAAGGGCTTGGTGAACTGGAGCGCTGGATCCTACAAGTACTGGCTGTGGTCGGCTGCGCTAACGCCGTCAACTTCACCGACGGTGTGGATGGGCTGGCCGCGGGCACGGTCGCGCTGGCCTCGGCGGCCGTCGGTGTTATGGCCCTACTACTGTCCAAGGGAGTCTGGGACATCTGTGGTCCTGTCTTCTATGTTATGGCCTCTCTCGCCGGTTTCTGTCTCGGCTTTCTGGTCTGGAACTGGCATCCAGCGAAGATGTTCATGGGAGACGTCGGCAGCATGGTCTTGGGCGGCACCCTAGGGGCCGCCGCCGTGGCTCTGCGTCTCGAGCTTATCCTCCTGATACTCGGACTTATCTTTGTGGTAGAGACTCTATCAGTCATTGGCCAGATCGTAAGCTTTCGCCTAACGGGAAGGCGTATCCTCAAGATGGCGCCGCTGCATCACCATTTGGAATTGAGCGGCTGGAGCGAGGTGCGGATAGTGCTGACCGCCTACGTGTTTCAGGCGGTGCTATCAGCTATGTCCGTCGGCCTGGTGGTATGGAGTATGGGAGGTGACGTGGGCCTATGACGGTGGGCGTCAACCCGCGCGTATCGAAGCCGGTGCCTGTAGAGGGACGCCGCGTGCTGGTTGTGGGCGCGGGGAGCAGTGGGTTGGCGGTGGCACGCCTATTGGTACGCCTGGGCGGCCGGGTGACTGTCTCGGACACGAAGCCCTTGTCCGCGATGGCTGAGCAGGCTGCTGAGTTGGACGCTCTGGGAGTGACCCTCGTCGGTGAGGCCATGGACCTAAACGGCCTGGAAACGCCCGACCTAGCTGTGGTCAGCCCTGGTGTGCGCCCCAGTGCTCCGATGGTGTTGGAGCTGATGGGCCGTGGTGTCCCGGTCATCGGCGAGATGGAACTGGCCTGGCAGCACTGTCCCGCGCGAATCGCTGCGATCACCGGGACAAATGGCAAGGGCACGACTTGTCGCCTGGCTCACTCAATGCTGAGGCGGTCCGGACTGGATGCGGTGCTGGCGGGCAACATTGGCACGCCGCTGGCTGCTGTGGTAGACGAGCTGGCCCCAGAGGACCTGGTGATTCTCGAAGTAAGCAGCTTCCAGCTTATGACGACGTTGACCTTCGCACCCCACGTGGCGGCACTGGTGAACGTATCCCCCGATCACCTCGACTGGCATCGCGACCTGGACGAGTACTTCGGTGCAAAGCGAAGGATCTTTGAGCTACAGCGCCCCGAGGATCTGGGCGTTGTCGTGGTGGACGACCTGGGCGCAGCAAGCCTGCTCAATGCTGTACACTCACAGCGGGTGAGAGTGAGTCAGCAGGGGCCCGGCGAGGTGACCTGGGACGGTAGGGCTATCCACGCCGCTCTCCCCGGAGTTGACCCGGTGCGGATCGAGGCGCCAGAGCTTGTCGCCTGGGGCAGGTATCACAGGATTGACGCCATGGTGGCCACGGCTGTGGCGCTCGCCCTTGGTGCCCGCGCCGAAGCGATTCGGCATGCTGTGCGCGACTATGAGCCCCCCGAGCATCTGATGACAGAGGTGGCGGAGATCGACGGCATACGGTATGTAGAGGACTCGAAGGCCACCAACGTGGCCGCAGCCCTGGCGGATCTGGAGCACCTGGCTGCCCGCGGTCCGGTGATTGTCATCACGGGTGGTAAAGACAAGGGAGTGGACCTGAGGCAGTGGGCTGCTGCTCTCGATCGCCTGGCGAGGGCAGTGGTCTTGCTGGGCGAGACGGCTTCCACGTTGGCTGAGTTGATGGTGCACCCATCCGTGCAACGCGCGAGCAGCCTTGATGATGCACTGGAGGCTGCCGTGGCCTGGGCACGTCCCGGCGATACAGTGGCCTTTATCCCTGCCTCTTCGAGCTTCGACATGTTCGACAGCTACGCCGACCGGGGAAACCGCTTCCAAGAAACTGTACGGAAGAGCGCCCGCAGAGCGCAAGAGACTTCGTGAGAATGAGAATCGCAGTGGTCCAGTGGATTATGAATTGGCGGCAACAAAGCTCGAGGACAGAGGTCATCTATCCTCTCATCTATGTGCTGATTCTGCTTGTGCTTATCGGCATTGCAACTATAGAGTCGGCAAGCTATCCCCTCACAAGCGGGCCCACAGGATCGGGTGCCTTTTACTACTGTCTATCTCACTTGGCGGGCGTGGCAGTCGCTGGCGTGTTCGTGATTCTCTTTCAGTTCTGCCCTCTCTGGCTGGTCCCGTGGGTAGGTGCAGTTTTGTTCGGGGTCAACCTGATTCTCATGGGCGTGGCGGCAGCCACGGGCGGCTATCAGGGCAACAGGTCCTGGACTCCACCACCCCTGGTCTTCCAGCCTTCGGAGATAGCGAAGGTGGGCTTCGTGATCCTGGCCGCTTGGCTGTTGAGCCGCAAGCAGCCCAAGACCTTTACGCAGAGGGAGGTGCTGGTTTTCTTCGGCCTGACCCTGGCCATGACAGTCATGCTCGGTCTGCAACACGACATGGGCATGCTAATCGTCTTTTTCTTGATCACAATCGCCATGCTCTTCCTGTCCGGCTTCCCTTTGCACCGATGGGCGGTGGTTGTGGCGGTGGGAGGGGTTCTGGCGGTAGGCGGCATCATTATGGAGGACTATCGAGTCTCACGCATCAAGGCCTGGTTTGCACCCAAGGAATACCTAGATGGGCCGGGCTACCACATCATGAATTCGCTCATTGCCATTTCGCGCGGAGGCGTGCGTGGTCTGGGTATCGGGCGCTCGCCCGACAAGTGGGGATCGCTGCCCTATCCGCACACTGATTCCGTGTTCTGTGTGCTGGCGGCGGAGACAGGCCTTTGGGGTACGGCCCTGTTATTGGGGGCTTTCGGTGCCCTGGCAGTGCTCAGCTTTATGGCGGCCTTGCGGGCCACATCCCGCATGGAATGGTTGCTTGCCATTGGCTGCGGACTGATGTTATGTCTGCAGGCCGCGGTTCAGATGGCTGTTGCCACTAATCTTCTCCCGCCGGCGGGTCTTACTCTGCCCTTCATCAGCTACGGCCGCAGTAGCCTCCTCGCAAGCATGTTGGCGGCCGGCGTGGTGCTATGGGTCGTGCGGCGAGGCAAACCAACTCCCGTCCTCTCGGAGCTTGACTGATGTGAGTGGCACGCCCAGAACGCGCATCGCCATCATCGGGGGCGGCAGCGGCGGGCATGTCTACCCCGCCCTAGCTGTTGCCATGGAGCTTCGTGCACTCTGCGAGGAAGTCGAGGTGTGGCTGGCCACCGGACGCAAGCCGGTGGAGAAGGAGTGGACGGCGGGGACTGAGCCGGAGCCTGTTCGTCTGTTCTCAGCCCCAGTACCCTATGGCCTGAGGCCTCTGGCACTGGCCCGCGCCGTGGGCGCCGCCGGAGCTGGTACGTTACAGACGCTGTCCTGGTGGTGGCGCTGGCACCCGCAGGCGATGCTCACTTTCGGCGGCTATGTGTCAGTCCCGGCTGCTTTGGCTGCCAGGGCGGCACGGGTGCCGTATGCCTATCATGCCGCTGATGCCCTGCCGGACCGGTCGGCCAGGACGCTGGCCCGTCGTGCCCGACTGGTGACCGTGAACTATCCCGAGGCAGCGGAGGCCTTCCCTGGCGTCACGGTTGAGGCCGTCGGCCAGCCCTTGCGCCAGTGGCTGTTCGGCACGAGCCGCGAGGAGGCAGCTCAGGCCCTGGGCCTGGACCCGGAGCGCACGACTCTTGTGGTCCTGGGAGGAAGCCAGGGAGCACATTCGCTAAACCAGGCAGCCGCGGCCGCTGGTCCGCGCTTGCTGCGTGAGAGTGAGATACAAGTTCTGCACGTGACCGGCTCTCTCGACTACCGGGAGGTCTGCGACGGCCTCGCCGAGGCTCGCATACCTGCCGACCGCTACCGAGTCTTGAGCTTCCTGCGGGAGATGGACCAGGCCCTCGCGCTGGCGGATATAGCCCTGACCAGGTGCGGCGCCAACAGCTTAGCCGAGCTGGCCGTGGCCGGTGCGGCTCTCATCATGGTGCCCTATCCTTATGCCGGAGGACACCAGCGGTACAACGCCGAGCCGTTGCAGCGTGTTGGAGCAGGCGTTATAGTCGAGGACGTCGACCTCACTGCAAATCGGCTTGCGGAGGAGACTCTGTCCCTGGTTCGTGATGAGAATCTCAGGCACGTAAGGGCCGAAGCGGCCCGCCGCTGGGCGAAGCCCGACGCTGCCTGCAAGGTGGCCGAGCTTACCCTGCGAATTGCAGGTGAGAAACCCTGATCTTGGACTTGAATAAACTAAGTAGAGAACGCGCTCGTGACCTTCTGCGCCAGGCCCATCGTTTTCACTTCATAGGCGTGGGCGGTGTGGGGATGAGTGCTCTTGCCCGCATACTTGCTCATGAAGGCAAGAGTGTGTCGGGTACCGACCGGGATGACAGCCCGCATCTTGACCAGATGCGAAGGGAAGGCCTGCTGGTGAAAGTTGGTCACTCGGCAGAGGCCGTGCATGGGGCCGAAGCGGTCGTGGCGACTACGGCGCTGCAGCCCGACAATGTCGAGTTGATGGAGGCCAGGCGGCTTGGGCTGCCCATTTTGCATCGCGCGGAACTGCTCGCGGCCATCGCGGCCCAAAAGCCTTCGGTAGCCGTGACG
Source organism: Armatimonadota bacterium (assembly GCA_029777735.1). GTDB lineage: Bacteria > Armatimonadota > Zipacnadia > Zipacnadales > FEN-943 > JAKORR01. The sequence continues at coordinate 8,955 of JAKORR010000409.1, forward strand.
GGGACTCACGGCAAAAGCACC
>JAKORR010000410.1 GCA_029777735.1 Armatimonadota bacterium
ACAGGCCTTCTCGGCCCAGGCGCCGCAGCTCCAGGCAGCTCTCCTCCCGGTAACGGGGGGGTCGGGCGAGCAGTCGGCCTTCGCCTTCGACGTCACGGACGGAGTGAACCGTGACGTGCTCCTTGTCTCCCTATCGGGAGAGGAGATGCAGGCGGGGCCCTTCAAGTTGCGTGGCCAAGCAGCCCTGCTGCATTTCACGGACGGCAAGTTGCGCGATGTTCTGGCAAACGGGAAGGCTGCTGTTTGGATTGGCGAGGAAAAGATAGAATGAGCAGCGAACCCGTGTGGGCTCTGGGGCCTGGTTGCTGATGCGAGCGGGTTTCTGCCATCGTCCCGGGGAGACGCAGGGACGCTCACTGCGCCTAGGATGCGAGCTGTGATCGAGGAATGTACCAAACAGGCGACCGGATAGACCGTCAGTTCGTCGTCCTGGAACGCCACGAAGGCGGCATGGGCGTCGTCTTCGTAGTGCTCGATGAGCTGACGCAACATAAGTTCGCGATCAAGACCCTGCGCAGCGAGCTGTTGAGCAATCCGGTGGCCGTGGATCGTTTCCGCCAAGAGGCCCGCACTTGGCTGAGCGTCGGTCATCATCCCCACCTGGTCTACGCCGTTATTTACCGTGAGATCGACGATCTCCCCGCGCTGTTCATCGAGTACGTCGACGGGCTGAGCCTGGCCGAGCTCCTGCGCCGCGAGAAGGTGCTTTACCTGCCCCAGGCTCTGGACTATGCGCTGCAAATCTGCCAAGGCTTGGAGTACCTACACGGGGTGCAGACGCCCACGGGGGAGCAGGGTATTATCCACCGCGACCTAAAACCCGCTAACGTGCTTGTGAGCCGGTCGGGGGTTGCCAAGGTAACGGACTTTGGGCTGGCCAAGATTCACGGCGATATTGGCTCGCAGGCCGAGGGTCGCCGGGGACTGGGCACGTATTTCTACATGCCCCCCGAGCAAGTCCTCGATGCGGCCTCGGCCGACCAGCGCTCCGATGTGTACTCCTTTGGAGCAATGCTTTATCACCTCATCACAGGGCGCCCACCGGTGCAAGGTCAGGACACTACGACTGTTGTGAGCTCCATCCTGCGGCGTTCGCCGACCAGCCTCAATGCCTTAAACCCTGCAGTCCCACAGTCGTTGGAGGACTGCGTGCTTAGCTGCCTAGCCAAGAGCCGCGATGAGCGGCCTGCGTCGATCGCCGAGGTACGCGAAAGGCTCGAAGCTGTCGCCGAGGATGTAGCCCGCTCGGTCGCCGACGTGCGGTTTTGGCGCTGTGCCGACTGTGGTTACTGCACAGCCCATAGGCATGAAGCCTGTCCGGTGTGTGCCGGGACAATGCGTGGGGGCGGCGAGGCGCCTGCGGTAGAGGCTCTGGCAGCTCAGCAGACGACGGAGCAGGCCGCTGAGCAGCTTCTATCTAGTGCCCTGGAGCAGCGCACCGCGGGACGGGTGGATCAAGCCTTGCTGTTGCTACGTCAGGCGGCCACGCTAGACCCTCAGAACAAGGAAATCATCCGTGCCCTGGACGAGACGGCCCTGATCGCAGCGCGCCAGAGGACTCGCGACAGCCAACGCTCGTACAACTGGCCCATGGAGGGCGGCAACGTTAACCGCCTGAGTTACACGCCAGAGGTAGTTGCGCCACCGCTGCGGCTTTTGTGGGTCAAAGAAGTGGGCGAGTGGATTGCAGCGCCAGTGGTGATAGCCAACGGTGTCGTTTTCGTAGGCGGCTACGTAGACGAGCCTGGGCGTTATGGCCGCTTCTGCGCCCTGAGGGCCAGCGATGGTGAACAGCTCTGGGAGCTGCGAGCCCCCAAGGAATTTGTGGCCGCAGCGTGCATAAGCCAGGGACGCGTGGGCTATGTGGCCGCCGGCCCCCGGCTGGTGGCCGTCGATGTGGCTTCGGGCCGTCCGCTGTGGTTTGTAGACCTCCAAAGCGAGATCTTCGCCAGTCCCGTCGTCGTTGACAACCTTGTGTTAGTGGCCTCTTCTAGGGGCACGCTCTTCGCCGTGGGCGCCCGCACGGGACAGCAGGTCTGGTCCTTCACGGCCGGTGGCCCACTCCTCGCCGGTCCTACGGTAGGCAAGAACCTGGTCTGGGTCGGTTCCGCCGACCAGAAGGTCTATGGTCTGGACCTGGCATCGGGTGAGCTCGTCTGGCAGTATTCCACCGGTGGTGAGATTCAGGCGCCGCTGGCCTACTTCCGTGAGAGCGTCCTGGTGCCCTCCCTCGACCACCGACTTCACTGCCTACGCGCGAGCGACGGCCGCCGGCGGTGGGAATTCGAAGCCGACGGCGAGATCCACTCCTCGCCCGCGGCCTGGGATAACACAGTCGTCTTCGGTACGCGGGGCGGGTGCGTCTTCGGCCTAGCCTGTGACTCGGGCAAGCGCAAATGGCGCTTCGCAGTGGGGGACTGGGTCGACTCGTCGCCCAGCATCTCGGGCCGCACCGTCTACTTTGGCAGCCACAACGGTTTCATCTACGCGCTGGAGCGCGAGAGCGGCGTGCTGCTCTGGCAGCAGGAGCTTGGGTG
>JAKORR010000411.1 GCA_029777735.1 Armatimonadota bacterium
GAATCAATAGCCCCCTGGACCCACGCCAGGGCCCACGATCTCAGCCGCAGCGGGAGACCTTCCGACACCTTGGGGCTACTTGTTCGCCCAGGGCAAGTTGTTGTCGAAGGTGGTCTTGTCAGGTGCGTACATTGTGTCCGACGAGAGCCACTTCACATGGCCATCGGCGTAGGCCACGTTGGCCCCGTCGTTGTGGATCCGCCGAGTACCCGCGCCGCAACCATAGCCCGCTGTCAGTTCTCGCTTCCACGGCCTCCATGGGTGGTCGCCCTCGCCGATATAGAACAGGCTCGCCGGGTTGAGGATCTTGGAGTCCTCAGTCCCTCGTCCATTGCCCAGGCCGCGGCAGTTCGGCGCGTAGCTCCCTCCGAGGTTCATGTTGTTGGCCCATGTGGCCCACTTCCCGCAGGTGGTCGCCTACAGGACGATCTTGGAAGGGCAAATGTACAACTGGCCGTTCTTCACGTAGGGATAGATAACGTGCTTCCACCAGGCGCCAACCCCCGGGTTGCTGCAGTTGGAGCCGAAGTTCCAGCCGGGCACGATCCCGTCGTAGTCCTGGGCGTACATGAGTGACGCAAGAGCCAACTGCTTCAAGTTGCTCTGACAGCTTGCCTGCCTGGCCTTCTCGCGAGCCTTGGCGAAGACCGGGAAGAGAATCGCCGCCAGGATCGCGATGATCGCGATCACCACCAACAGCTCGATCAATGTGAACCCCATGCTCCTCTTAGCCATAGCAGTGACCTCCATGGTCTGCGCTATAACCCCACACAAGACGCCCGGAAGAACTCGGACGCCCTGCGGCGAGCTCCAACCTCACGACTTTTTGACCAGTCTCGGCCTAGACCACTGCAGCATCAATAGAAGTTCCAGAGCAACCAGACATCGTTGCCGGTGAGAGTGCGGCCATCTTCACTCGTGCCTACTTGCTCCAGCGCGTCCTTCTTCATGGACTTAACGTGGCCATCCACGAAGCCCACGTTAGCCATCTCGTTGTGCCGGTAGGATACGAGACGGGAGTTGGCGCCGCCCTCGAAGGAATGGCCCTGAGGTTTCACCCGAAAGGAGGTACCGTCGGCAATCATCACTGTCTCGGCCGGCTTGATGATGTTGGCCATTGCCCGTCCGCCTTCGAAGTAGACGCTGTAGCCGATTCCAATACTCTCGTCGCCACCCGGGTCGGTCGAGCTAAGGGTGAAGGTCTGATCGGAGGGGCAAGTGAAGACCTGGTGGTTCTTGACGTAGGGCATGACGCTTGCCATCCACCGCACCGCCGCGCCGTTGACCACAATAAACTGCCGCGGCAGCTCTTCGTCGTAGTCCTGTGCATACATCAGTAGGGCCAGGGCGAGCTGCTTGCAGTTGGACTGACAGCTTGCCTGGCGGGCCTTCTCGCGGGCTCTGGCGAAGACTGGAAACAGAATGGCCGCCAGAATCGCGATGATCGCAATGACGACCAGCAATTCAATGAGCGTAAAACCCTTCTTCGACATACGTCTCACCTCGACTGTCCTACGGGGGTGTCCCCTTGCGGGGTTTTGCCAGCTCGTCAAGAGTGATTATACTCCCGTCCCCGCGAAGTCACAAGCAAGGGCCGAGGCCCGAAGGCCGGAAGGCCGGAGACCTGAGCAGAGGTGTTCAGCGATGATCAAACTGCGGTACGTTGGCGTCGGGCCCTATCGGGGGGTGGATCCCGAGACGTTGTGCGTGGTCGTGGCGCGACCGGGGCAGGTGGTGGTCGTCAGCGAGGCCAAGGCACGCCAGCTTGTGGCCGATTTTCCCGGCGCTTGGGAGGAGCTTGAGGGCGAAAGTAGACCCCACCGGCGGCGACGGTCTTCCAGGCATCATCGGATGGCGCGACCGGAGCGAGAGAAGGGCGGCGAGGCCTAAGGAAGGCAGCGAGGCTATAATGGTCGAGCGGGCGAAGGCTTCGTCCCATCCAGACTCTGTGCGAAGTTAGTGGTGGCCAACACAAGGAGGACACACGAATGGCGCCGGCTGACGCTGAAGCCGTGGTGCAATACGCCGGCTTGACGGAGCCGGAATGGGAGCTGCTTGACGTGCTGGTCGAGCGGGCGGAGGCGGCGGTGGAGGACTACTGCGGCTGCCGCTTCGAACCGCGCGACCTGGATGAGCTATACGATGTGGCGGAGAACCAGCAGGAGCTGCGGCTGCGGCAGTACCCGGTGCGGTCGCTAACGGCGGTGTATGACGGTGTGACGGGAACGTGGCCAGGGCGACTGCTGGAAGCGGTGGAGTATCTGCTGGACGCGGAAGCCGGGCTGGTGCGACTACGCAAGGGCCTGTTCACGGCCGGACGCGGGAGCGTGCGCGTGGTCTACCGGGCGGGCTATGAGCAGGTGCCCGCGGCAGTGACGCAGGCCGTGGTGATGCTCGCGGCAGAGTGGTACCGCAACCGGCCGGACGGTCGGGCGACGGCGGAGAGGTATGACGGCTATTCCGCCAACTATGCGGTGGAGGCGATACCGCCGCGGGTTGCGGAACTGCTGGCGCGGTATCGGCGGAGGGGACTGGCATGAGCTTCTCCGCGGGGCTGGACCGGCGGGCCGAGGTGTACGCGCGGGAGGCGGGGCAGGAGCACTGGCAGCGCGTGACACGAAGGCCACTGGCCTGTCGAGTGGTGGAGCTACCGGTGAGCGAGACGGAAGTGGCGCTGGTGAAGCTAGGAGCAAGGGTGACCCACAGGGCGCGCTGCCTGCCGGAGGAAGAGATACAGGCAGGCCGCAGGCTCGTGGTCGATGGGGAAGAGGAGTACCTGATCGTCGCCGTGCGGAAGGTGGGGCACCCGGCGCCGCAGGGGCACCTGACGCTAAGCCTCGAAGCTGTGGAGAGCAGGGCACGGCCCCCGCGCGGATAAGCAGACAAGCGCGTCGCTAGCGGGTAGGCAACGGCAAAAGGGCTCCCCCCCTCTCAGCCGGAGCCGGGAACCTTAGACGCGAAGAAGCTGGCCAACCGCCCAAGAGAGCCGAGGCCCGCGCAGGACAGACGCAGCAGCCCAAGGGGCGGCTAGGGGGCTGTCGGGTTGAACATCCACTCGGTCATGTTCGTGAGCTTGGCCCACTTCACATGGCCGTCTACAAAGAGCAAGTTCATGCCATCATTGTGCCGGATGACGCCGTAGGTGTAGCTGAGGGGGTTGGCCTGGACGTTGGCGATCCAGGTGGCGTAGGTGAGGCCAATGCTCGGGTTGGGACCCATGACGACATTGTTGCCCTCGCCGATATAGATCTTCTCGGCCGGGCGGTTAACATCCTCTTCGCTGAGGGAGATCCACCAGCCCCGATCCCTAGCCTCTGGGCCAGGGTAGTACCAGTTCATGCCGTAGCCCGCGTGGAAGCGGTAGTCACCCTCATCGCTCGGGCCGCCGACGAAGGTCTCAGTCTCGCCGTAGAACCGCGGGTTGCTCATGGACGGGCAGGCCATGACCTGGTAGTTCTTGCAGTAGGGCATGAGCAGGCCGTTCCACCAGATGTTCCCGGGACCCCGCCCCCACTTGTCCACAGCGTAGCCGCAATGGCAGGAGGCGTACTTGCCGTCGTAGTCCTGGGCGTACATGGCCGCCGCAAGGCCAATCTGCTTGAGATTGCTCTGGCAGGAGGCTTGGCGGGCCTTGGCGCGAGCCCTGGCGAAGACCGGGAACAGAATCGCCGCCAGGATCGCGATGATCGCAATCACAACCAGGAGCTCAATCAACGTAAATCCGCGCATCTTCACTACGCTCACCTCCAACGTTGCCCACAAGTAACGGGCCACAAACCCCTAGACGCCGGTTTCACAGATAAGGCGTCCGACGGCTACCAAGCATATCGTGCCTTTCCGCGCGGCGGGCACAATCCCTGCGGCGCCAAGGCAGGCCGGCGGCTAGGGGGCTGTCGGGTTGAACATCCACTCGGTCATGTTCGTGAGCTTGGCCCACTTCACATGGCCGTCTACAAAGAGCAAGTTCATGCCATCATTGTGCCGGATGAC
>JAKORR010000412.1 GCA_029777735.1 Armatimonadota bacterium
GACTAGCGGATCGGGCGGTCGCCAGGTGTCGAGGGCGTCCCAGTCGGCCAAGGGATGCTCAACGACCACGCCCTCGATGCCGTCGATGGCCGATTGCCATATGCAGCCCCAAGCGTCCGTGAACCTCTCGCCTGCCCGGTGTGCAGGCCCCGGGTCCCAGTTGTCGTAGTCGCGCTTCCCCTTTTCGAAGCCGGGGAACATCCAGGAATGGCGCAACAGCACGTCCTCCAAGTCCTCCCGTAGCTGGTTCCAGGAGGCTCCGCTGATGCTCACCGTCATTGGTATCCACTCGGGGCCCTGGAAACGGGCGTTGCGTAGGTAGTTCTCACGATCGGACAAAGGCATTCGCGACACCTCACCGAGGTGATTGGCCGGAGACCGGCGGATGGCGACGCGCTCCAGTGTAGACCTGATTCATCACCGGCCCGTGGGACACCTCTTCAGGCACGGCTCTTCGTAGCTGTGATGGGGACCGCACAACGCCCCGGCGACGGGCTCCGGGGCCATGGATGAGTACACAACAAGGCAGGGAAGTGCGGCGCTTAGGCGAACCCCTCTGGCAAGCGGCGCTACGAGAGGACCGGCAGTTGTCTCGTAGCGTTCCGGAACGCAGGCTGAGCAGGATCCGGCAGGGAGTAGAAAGAGAATGGTCGCTACAGCAAGACGCGCAAGCCGCGGTCGGGTGTCCCGGCCTGCTGCCAGGCGGAGGGCCCTGGTGTCCCGGTTCACGTCAGGCCTCTGGGGCCTGAGTTTACTCTGCGCGGCTCAAGTGGCGCTCTCCCAGCCGGCAGTCCTTGATGACTTCGAGCGAGACAACTCGGTTTCCTGGACGTGGAGCGGGCCTGGGCGGCTGTCCACGGCTCCCGGCCATGCGCCGGACTGCGAAGGTCAGCGTGTAATGAGGGTCGAGACCACCGCCGAGCTACGCGGTACAGACATGTGGTGGGGTGAGCTTCGCCTGACGCCGCCACCCGTGACAGATTGGCGTCCGTACCACTTTCTGTCCGTGTGGGTGAGGGCTTTGGGCGGACGGCGGGTTCACTCACTGGGGCTCTATGCAGAAAATGGTGCTAATCGTCTGGAGAGCCATCACGTGGTTTTGCCTCGGGACCAGTGGACGCGAGTGGTCTACCCTATCACACATCTGGTCCGTGACAATATCAGCGTGTTCTTTTTCTCCCACGGGGCGGCGGGCGGCCTGCCGGGCGAAGCCCTCGACGAGGTGTATGAGTTCGACAACCTGATGCTGGAGGGCGGGCCGCCGGCGGACATGGGAGGTTGGGCTGTGGCGCCCGGTAAGGCGTCCTTTGCCCACTGCGGCTATCGGCCTGAGGAGCCTAAGCGAGTCCTCTTTCCACCCGAGACGCGCGGTCCTATCGCACTGCGCCGGGCCGACGGCTATGAGGTTCGCAACTTGCGGGCAGAACAGGATGCCTTTGGTAACCTGGCCGTCGATCTGACAGACCTGCGTGAGCCGGGCCAGTATGTAGTTGAGGCCGGCAACGTGAAAACTGAGCCCTTTGCCGTTGGTAGCGACGCCTGGCAGGAGCCAGCTCGGGCCGTGGTGCGCTTCATTTATCTCATGCGCTGCGGCGGGACTGTCGAGGACTCAAAGGTGGGCCATGGGCCGTGCCACTTGGACAACTGCAAGCCCGCGATCGCCGACAACATCAACGAGAGGCAGTGGCCGCTGGCCAAGAAGCACTTAGAGATGCTGGGTGACTGGATGGATCTGGTGGGCGGCTGGCACGACGCCGGAATTATCGACCAGTACACCGGGAATACGGGCCTGATGACCTATGCGCTGGCATGGCTGGCTCAGGTGCAGCCTGAGGTGGGGGCGGAGGCCTTGGAGGAGGCGAAGTGGGGCGGGCAGTGGCTGGTGAAGGCTACGCTGCCCACGGGCGAGATGGTAGGGGACAGTGGCGGGCAGGTGCGCTGGACGGACAATATCCCGCGCACGGCCGATGACCGCACAGTCAACGTGGCAGGTTCCTGGCCGGATCACGCGATGAAGGCCGTTGCGGGCATGGCGCGGTTGGCGGTGCTGGTGCGCGAGTCAGATGAGCGGCTCCATATGGACCTAGTCACGGCGGTGCGCCGCGCGATTCGTCACTATGCGGCGGATGTCTTCCCGGGCTATATGGAGGATACGTATCACTTCAACTCCTGGGGCGCGCTGGCGGGCGCCGAGGCCTACGCGGCCACAGGCGACGACGTAGCGCGGCAGTTCGCGCTGTCGAACCTGGCGCGGCTGGTTGAGTGCCAAGATCAGGGCACCGGTGAGGGAAGCGGGTTTTTCTACGAGCGAGTGGACCGTAAGCACCCATACCGCTTCCCCGACGGCCAGGGTGTTGGAGTCTTGGCGCTGGTGCGGGCCTACGAAGTGTTCCATGACCATGAACAGGCATCGACGTGGCGTGAAGCGGTGCGACTTTGGTGCGATGGGTACGCAGTGCCAATGAGCAAGTTTGCAGGCGCCTACCGGATCGTGGCCTTTGGGCTGTACGACACCGGTGAAGACCAAGCCTATCGGGGTGAGGAGAGCTGGTGGGCGCGGCCGTGGGACCCGAAGGTATTCGCGGCCTGGCAGCCTGCGACGGGGGAGCTGAGGCTAGGTGGACGGAGGGTTCGTGTCTTCGGGGCCCACTATGGTGGCAACAACAGGCACCTTTGCATGACGGCGGCAGCCCTGGGTGCCGCTGCGCGACTGCTGGGGCGACAGGACCTAACCGATCTGGCGGCTGAGCAATTGCAATGGGTCACCGGCCACAATCCGCTCTCGCAGTGCCTCATCTCGCACGTGGGACACCGGTCGCCCCTGGCCTATCAGCCCATCATCGGGGATGTCCATGGTTCCATGTATCAGGGAATCGGCAGCCAGAATGGTGATGACCCCTTCCTGTCGCCCAACTGCTATTACACGCAAAAGGAAATCTGGGGCATCTGCGGAGGAACCTATCTGCTGGCCGTGGCTGCCCGATAGCGTAGGCACGAGCCACGCCAGGTTGAGATGGTCGGGATCTCTCAGACGCAGGAGGCGATTGCCGTGAGAACGGCTACTGTGGCATTGTTTGTCTGTCTTCTCGGAGGAAGTGTTATGGCAGAGGAGCTGGACCTACTTGCCGACCCGAGGCAATGGTCTGCCAACGTCGACCGTGGCGGCACGACGATGGCGATAGACTCGACGGCTGATGCTCGGCTGGCGGTGAGTATTACGACAGACGGGGTGGAGGAGGACTATCCCAAGTTGCGCCTCGCCTGGAAGGAGCCTCAGGATTGGAGCCGGTTCACGCGGCTGCAGACGCGGCTCAAGGTTAGCAGTGAAGACCCGTCCGTGCGCGAGAAGCGTATCGCCTTCGTGTTCTATGACGACAAGACGCTGCGCGAGGACTTGGAGGGCAGGCCCTGGAAGCAGCAGGGAATAGATCATACGGTGCCTGTGGGACGTTGGGTGGACCTACGCGACTGGTTGATCGGCATCAAGCGCACCGCGATCAGGCAACTGGACTTGTACATCTACGAGATACCGCCGCAAGCCCCCCACTCCTATCGCTGGGAGTTTGCGGAACTGTCGCTCGTGGGCATGGGGGAGAAGGCCGTGATGTTCGACACTGAGATCTACGACCGCGGGGAGATGAGCGGCAAGCCCGGGCCTGTGGCGGCCAAGGTGTCGTCGGCTGATGGGCTCGAGGTCGTCCTGGGCTCGGGTGGCGGAGTGGGCCGTGTGCTGTTGGATGGGCGGACCGTGGGCCAGGCTGGTGAGGAGCCTACGGGCCTGCTCGTACGAGATGCAACCCTAGACGCACCGCCGGTGGTCGTGGGGGGCAAGGTTGAGCAGGTGGACAAGGACGTACGACAGACGGCAACGGTGGAGAGCCTGGGCCTTGCGGCTGAAGCGACCTGGCGTGGTGGTGGGCAGTACATCGAGGTGGCGGGTAGAGTGCGCGACCTGCGAGGCGAGGACAGGGCCGTGACAGTGTATCTGGCGCTGCCCGTGGCCGGGGACGACTGGCTGTGGTGGGACAGCATGGCCATCGCGCGCACGAAGGAAGACACCGAGGCCGAGTTGGCCTACTATGAGATCGGGATGGGCTACGGTCTCAATGGTGCGCACTCCAAGTACCCGCTTGGGGCTGTCACCCGGTCCAAGCAGGCAGGCCTGACGCTGGCGGTGCGCATGGATGAGCCGGTGGTTCACAGGGTCGCCTACAACCCTGAACTGCAGCTCTTCTACCTTGCGCTGGACTTCGGGCTGGTGCCCGAAAAGACCGTGGACGGTCGGTCCTTGGCGGAGGCACCCTTCCGCGTCCTGCTCTA
>JAKORR010000413.1 GCA_029777735.1 Armatimonadota bacterium
GAATCTTTTCATCGCTGTAGACCCGCGCGGTTTTGACCCGGAATACATACGGACAATCATCGAGGGAGGCCGCCTGGCATGCTTCTGGCAGCTCTATGCCTATGACATCACCTGGGAGCCACGGTGGGGCCACTATGAGGAGCGCTGCCGCTGGGACCCCCAGTGGGCCGATTGGGTCTCGGCACAGTACGGCGGTGTCGAGACTGCCGCAAAGGTATGGGGCATCGAGGCGCCCCGCGACGAGAAGGGCAACCTGACGGGGCCCACCGATGACCAGTTGGCCACTGATGGGCCTTGGCGAGTAATGGTGGCGGCCTATCGACGGTTTGTGGACGACTTCCTGTCGGCGGGCTATGGACGCTCCTGCCGCTTCATCCGCTCGCTGGATCCGGAGCATCTCATCAGCAACCGCGCGGGTTGGGGCGGCACTGGCAATCCGCACACAGTGCGGCCCTTCCAGTTCGACCCAGTCTCCGGCGGAGCGCACCTGGACTTCCTTTCGCCTGAGGGCTACGGCATGAGGCCCGACAAGGGCGACTTCCGGCGGTGGGGCTTTGTGGATGCCTACTGCCGTTGGGCGGGCAACGGGAAGCCAGTGTTCTGGTCGGAGTTCGGGGCGAGTATCTGGCCGGGCTGTGAGGCGGCGGACTATGAGCGGCAGCGCGCTGTGTGGGCGAACTCGCTGGAGCTGGTGGTGTTTGCGGGAGCCAACGGCGACGCGGGCTGGTGGTGGCCGGGAGGGTATCGTGTCAACGAGCGCAGCGACTATGGCTGCGTGGAGCCCTGGGGGGAACCTCGCCCGTCTGCTCTCGAACTAAAGAAGTGGGCGCGACAAGTTTGTGGCCGAGGCGTGGACGATTTGCCGGTGCGTGAGATAGCCATCGATCGCGACAGGGACGTGCGCGGCCTGGCGGGCCTATGGGAAAAACACCTGGACGAGTATCTGCGCTTGGCCGACGGCAACTGTCGCGTGGTGGTGAAGAGCGCTGGGGACGGCAGGAACAGTGCAGACGTGGAGATCCTGGGCGTGGGCAACGTGTCCTATGCCACCGGGGGGCCAGTCAAGTACCTCAACAGCGAGGTGGTGGCAGTGTCCGTGAAAGTCGGCGGGGAGATGTGCGTGCCCAAGGACGACCTGCTGTGGCGCGAGGTCACTGTCGAGGTGCCTGCCGGGCAGCCTGCGCAGGTGGACCTGCGGCTCCTTAACACGGGCGAGGCGGCATGGGCCTGCGCAGCCACCGCCGCGGGCAAGCCCGGAGCGGTGAGGCTCATCGAGGTAATGACGGGGAAGCCTCTGGCCGAGATATCGGCGGACGTGCCTCGCCACGGAGAGACGGCGTTGCGCCTTGAGTTGGAACGGACGCCAGAGGTGGGACAGGAGCGCGGCACGACGGTCCAGCTTGAGGCCGCAGGTCGGTGCTGCTTCGGGCAGGTGATAACGCTCAGGTTGCGGGGGCGGTGAGTTAGCCCGGCGGAGACACGCTCGCCCGCGGGCAAAGGTACGGCGCAGTAGATGCGGAATCAGATGCTTTGCCCCAGGGCTGATCGGCGCGCCTTGGTGATTTTGTTTACACTGCCAAACTTCGGAGGGACGCCTAATGGCTGACGGCAAGTACCAGGTACATGTGGTCTCAGAAACACACTGGGATCGGGAGTGGCATACAGAGTTCCAGGGCTTCCGCCGGCGGCTGGTGAAGCTAACGGACAAGCTGTTGGACATCCTGGACAAGGACCCAGAGTACAAATACTACATCTTCGATGGGCAGACAATAGTGCTCGAAGACCACTTGGAGATTCGCCCTGAGGATCAGCCTCGCATCGCGAGACACGTACAGTCGGGGCGTCTGCAGGTGGGGCCCTGGTACGTACTCCCAGACGAATGGTTGGTGTCGGCGGAGAGCCTGGTGCGCAACCTGCTGCTGGGTCATCTCATCACCGAGAGCTTCGGGCGCGTGATGAAGGCTGGGTACATTCCGGACCCCTTCGGGCACATCTCTCAGCTTCCACAGCTTCTCGGGGGCTTCGGGCTCAACTCGGCGCTGTTCATGCGCGGCATCGGTGAGAAAGAGTGGCAGGCCGCCGGTGAGAAGACCGAGTTCTGGTGGGAGGCTCCCGACGGGACAAAAGTTCTGGCCGTGCATCTGAAGAACACATACTGCAACGCGGTCAACCTGGGCTACGAAGGCGGGCTGTGGGAGGACAGCCCCAAGCTCAACCTAGACCTGGCGGTCGAGAAGGCGAGGGGCCAGCTAGATTCCTTGGCGCCTTATGCGACCACTCGGCACGTGCTGTTCAACAACGGTTGTGACCACGTGGAGCCACAGCCCGAGCTGCCTCAGATCCTCGCGCACCTGAACGCGACCTTTGAGGATGCGGAGTTCATCCACAGTACTTACGAGGACTACGTGAGGGCCGTGCTGGCGGAAGCTCCCGATCTGCGCACTCTTCGCGGCGAGTTCCACTCCGGACGCTTCCAATTCCTGCTCTCGGGTATCTTCTCAGCCCGCATGTACCTGAAGCTGGCGAACGAACGCTGTGAGGCCCTACTCGAACGCTACACGGAGCCGCTGCAGGCGCTGGCGTGGCTGCACGGCGCACGCTATGAGACAGGCTTTCTGTGGCGCGCTTGGCGGTATGTGTTGCAAAACCACCCGCATGACTCCATCTGCGGCTGTTCCACCGACCAGGTGCACCGGGAGATGGTGACACGGTTTGACCAGGCCGAGCAGATCGGCGAGATCCTCACGCGCGAGGCCATGGACAAGCTGGCAAGGACTCTGACGGTCCCTGTGCCGGAGGGCGCGGAGGGCTCACGGGAGGGGCGAAAAATCGTGGTGTACAACCCGTCGAGTTGGGCTAGGCGGGAAGTCGTGCGAATGCAGATGACGGCGCCGATGCCGCCGCACCACCTACCGCCGAGCATCGTTGTGCGGGACGCCCAGGGCAACTGTGTGCCCTGCCAAGTAGCAAACTCGCGCCTGAGCGAGTATGACGCAGCCGGCATCCCGCGCGAGCAAATGCGCTGGGACTTCGAATTGGCCTTCGTGGCTGACGTGCCGCCGCTGGGCCTGAGGGCCTACACGGCAGCGCCTGGCGAGCCCTGTCGCTGCCCCACCTCGGTGCAGGGCGGGCACGACTGGATCGCCAACGAGATCCTGCACGTCGACGTGGCGGATGACGGCAGTATCATGGTGACTGACAAGCGCGACGGGCAGGTCTATGGGCCGCTGAACGTCTTCGAGGACGAGGAAGACGCGGGCGACGAGTACGACTGGTCCTACGCGCCCAACGGGCGGGTCGTGACTAGTATAGGCCAGCCGGCGGTTATCAGTCTGGTGGAGGATGGGCCGGCGCGGGCAACGCTGCGTGTGGACCGCACGCTGAGACTGCCCGCGAGCCTCACGCCCGATCGCCAGCAACGCTCAGAGGAGACCGTGGACGTGCCGGTGATTACCTATGTTTCGGTGACTGAGGGCTGTGGCCGCGTGGACTTCGAGACGGTAGTGGATAACCGAGCTAAGGACCACAGGCTTCGGGTGTTGTTCCTCGCGGGAGTGGACGTAGAGACCTGCCAGGCGCAGGGCCACTTCGACGTCGTGGAACGGAGCTTGGAGGTACCGTCGGGCGAGGGCTGGGCCCAGATGCCACAGGCAACCAAGTGCACCAAGGGCTTCGTCGACATATCGGACGGCAAGACGGGTCTGGGTGTGGTGGTGTTTGGGCTGCCGGAGTATGAGGTGGCACCATGCGGCTGCAAAACCGCAATCGCGATCACGCTACTGCGCTGCGTTGGATGGCTATCGCGAGACGATTACCCGACGCGGCCGTGCAATGCCGGTCCAAAGATGGCGACGCCAGAGGCACAGTGTCAGGGCGTTTCGGTATTCCGCTATGGTGTTGTGCCACATCAGGGCACTTGGCAGGACGCCGCCCTGTGGCATCACGCTGAGGCCCTGCGCTCGCCTCTGCGCGGATTCGACTTCGCCCTACCGGCCGAGTGCCAAGAAGGAGCCAGCGAGGTCAGCTTCCTGAGTGTGGAACCTCACACGATGGTCGTGGCGGCGGTCAAGAAAGCCGAGCGTACCGACGCGCTGGTTGTGAGGATGCTCAATATCAGTGAGTGCGAGGATGAAGCGAAGGTCCGGTTTTTCCGCCCGATAGCCCAGGCATGGCTCGCGAACCTAAACGAGGAACCACAGGAAGAGTTGAAGACAGATGGCGACAAGGTGGCCGTCAACGCGCGGCCCAAGCAGCTCGTGACGTTGCTGGTAGAGCTGGCCTAAGGCCTGGCCTGAGATGTTGGGGATAGGCGGTAGGGGATAGCTATCCCGCATCATTCGTGAAGGGGTAGGAAGGAATCGCCCGAGAGGTATGGAGACAGTTTTGTGGCAAGACAAACCGTCCTACAGGGAGTCTTTCCGCCGATGCCATAGTGTTCTGCGCACAAGGTTGGATTCCTGAGTCGGGTGCAGGTCGGTAGTAGAACGGTTCGATAGGGGCGGCTAAGTTCAAAGGGCGGTCTGTAGCGGTGGCGGGTGTGCCAAATCGTAGCAAGCTAGGAGGACTGCAATCCGAGCGTCTGGCGGGCGATCAGACTGAGGCTAAACCTTGGCGGGGAGTCGAGGCCCGAAGGATGGTCCTTCGCTGTTCTCACAGTCTCATCTGTCAGCACAACCCTCAGGGGATAGACGCTGGCGAGCTACTCGTGTACCACTATCTGGAGATGGACCAGTGCTCTCGGCGAAAGCTGGAGCGGCCTTGGACAATAAAGTTCCCAAGAGTCTTCCTCCGGAAGGGCTCTCCACCATACTGTACCACAGAAACCCCTAGACACTCTCGCCCCGCGGCCCCCGGGTACTACACATCTGTCTAGGACAGGCTTTTCTAATCCGATCGCTGGCCTAAAGCCCTGCTTCTCCCGTGGCCGACTGCGCCTTCCTCACCAATTCCTCTCCCTCCATTCACTTCATTTCCCAGCCGGATATCTATACCCAGAAGGCGTAGGCGTTGAAGTCGAAAACCATGCCAGCCAGCAGCCATGCGCCACCGACTATGAACTCGCCTAACACCAGCCCCAGAGCCGCTGGAATCAGGTGCTGGAAAACTCTGAAGCCTGCGTACCTCAGTGTCAGCCATTTGATCATCCACGCGATGAGGATCGGCAGCCACAGGCAGTTCATGGACCAGCTTGACGAGATGGCATAACCAACGGGGTGGAAGGGCCACCAGACGAAGCGCACGCGCAGTACCATCAGCATTAGTGCGAAGAGGAATCCCACGACGTAGGCGGCCATCTTCCCGGGGTACCCCGGCTGGCCGGAGCGCAGCCAGGATGCAAGCTGGAGGAAGGGCTCCTGCCCGAAATGCCGCGCCACAAAGCTCATCTTGGCCGACATCCCGAAGGTGTAGTAGCAGTGGATCTGAGCCCAGAAGGCCGCCAGGGTGCCCACAGCCGCGGCCAGGATCAGGGCGCGGGTCATCGCTCGCATGGGGATGTGCGTCTGCTGCGCAATCTTGAAGGACTCTAGCTGGATCGGCATGGGGTGCGCGCGATAGGCCCGATTGAACCAGAAGAAAAGCTTGAGGAGTGTAAGCTGCCTGGGTGATAGGGTGCGACCGTCAGCGCCAAAGATGTTGGTCAGCAGCAAATCCGGCCCGCCAGCGTGCAGGTCGTGGGCCGGCGGGCCCAGCTCAGCCCGCACTCTCGTGACCGTCAACGATATCAGAAAGTAGTCGACAAAAACCGCTATTGCTACCCACAGCCACATTCCCATACGCAGCGAGAACGCGACCACGAGGACAAGCCCTCCCACTACCAGCCAGAGGGCCGTGCGATAGGGCAGGGGTTCTTCAGCGTCGTCAGCAGGTGCGCATCCTGTCACCTTCTGCCACACAGCAGCCAAGTGGTCCTTACCCATGTACAGCGCAAAGACGGCCAGGGCTAGGTAGGCGGCCGCCGACTGCTCGTTCACGTAAGGAAAACTGGGCAGTTTTGTCAGGCCAAAGATTGCCGACAGCAGAATCTGCGCTCGCCAGAACAGGTAAAAGAACCACGATGAGAAGGCCAGGTCCAGGGGGAGGAGCATGCCCAGGCCCACGGCGAAGGGGTAAAAGCTGATCCGCGTGCCGCCCAGCGCGCCCCAGGGGAAGCCTCGGAAGATGCTGCTCATGTACTGGTCGTAATGCACGACGCGCACCTTGATCAGCGGCACCACAGGCCAGAGGTTATGGAGATTGTTGATCGTCACGATGAAGGCCGCGATACCAAAGGCGATCCACATCACTTTGTTGCGCCATAGGCCCGCGTGTTCGTCTGTCATCTCTAGCGGCATGTGCGTGATTGGGTAGGTCAGCTTCTCGCGGTCCATCCAGCGCCGACGCAGGATGGCGTTCAAGCCGAGCATGATCAGGCTAAGAGTGAAAAGAAAGCCTGCCCAATGTAGTACGGGCACCGACCAGGCTCGAAGACGATCGGCGCGGTAGAGCGTCGTACCCCCGTCGAAGGCTGGCTTATAGATCCTTGGGTCGTCGATGAACAGAAAGCGCGGAAGATATTTGTGAAACAGCTCTTCCCACTTGTTTTCTGGGGTCGCCAGCTCGAAGGGGCAGACAATCTGGGGTGTCACCACTTGCACTAGGTCGTGGCCCACCAGTGCCGTGGCCACGCACAACATACAGTAGATCACGAGCAGCTCATTGCGATGCAGTGCTGTGCGTGGCGATAGCCGCCCCCACAGCGAGTTGAGCAGGGACAGGGCGGCCAACAGAAAGACGGCGTTGAAGAACAGCGAGACGGTGGTCGGGTGGCCTTCGTACCGGACCACCTCCATCATGGTAATCCAATAGGCGTTGACGGGGATCAGCAGCACACCCACAAGCGCGGCCCGAGGCGTGAGTCCGCGCTGGCGTGGGTCATGCGACACCGCTGCCGGGACTTGTCTGCTGGCTGGGCTGGTCGTTGCCATGGTTCAGGCAGTCGGCGCGGAGCCTCCTCAGGATGCGACTTGGAGCTCAGAAGGTTTCATCCAAGAGCTGGCGCAGGGCAGCCAGCTCGTGCCGCGCTGTCTCTATGGCTATGGCTGAAGGTCTTTCGGCCGGGATCATATCATCCAAGGCGCCGTCTACCGGCGGTTTGTCTGCCCACTCGTCGTCGCCCAGCGCCGGACTTGCAATGGCAGTACTGCCGCCCGGTACGGCGCAGGCCGTCGTGATGTACCCATCGTAGCCGCTACGAACCAGTTGCCGGACAATCCCCTGGTAGTCGATGTCGCCTTCGCCTAGCAGGGTTGCCCTCGGCGTCTTCTCGGGCTCGAGAAGCACATCGGTGGTCTCGACGACAAAAATGAGTCCGCCCAGCCGCGCCAGGGCCTCGACGCCGTAGCGCTGTTCCGTGGCTGCGATGGCACCCGGATTGTACTTCACTCCGAGGTTGGGACGGTTCACCAGGTCTATCAGGTACAGCGTGCCGTCTACAGTCTGTGTCAAACCCGGCCCGGTCGGCACTAGAACCTCGCAGCCTTCACCCAGGGCCAGATCGCAGCACTCGCGCAGGTAGTGCGCGGCTCGCAGCCAGTGGTCCTCGCGCATCGGGCCACCGTGTAGGGGCGCGCCTGGCTGCACCTGGAGCAAGTAGCAGTTCAATTGTTGCGCGATGTCGAGGTACCTCGCGAATCTGCCTATCTGGGTCTCGTTTTGGGCGTCACTCTGCGTCGCAAAGCCCTCGACGTCGGTCGTCAGCGTCACGCAGGGCAGGCCATAGTTCATCAGTTGCTGCGCCGCAGCTTGGACTTCGAGATCATTCGCCGTGGCAAGCAAATGGTGAGGCGAAAGGTCCACTCCGTCGTAACCCAACTTCGCTAGGATGTTGATGGCTTCCACCAGGTCGGCCTGCCACAACATGCCGGTGGAGGCTGCTATTCTTACCCTCGGCTCTTCATACCTTTCGTAACTGTTATCCATACACGATCCCCGTCATCTTTCGGGCCGTCGCCTCGCGCTCAGCCCTAGCTACCCAGGCGTCGCGCGACGCCCCTCACCAGCCCGTCGACGATGGCTGCGGATAGTTCACTCCCGCGCTCCGCAGTGGCCCCACGCGGGTCCTCGCCGCTAACGCCGTACACCTCCCGCACCCCAATGATGTCGCCCTCTGTCGGGAGTTGCGACAAGTCCACAAGCTCGGGACGCAGGTACAGCATCAGGGAAGTCTCGTAGGCCCCTGCATGGTCGCCGGGCAGCGGCGCCTCCTCGGGCGCTTGGTTCTCCGGTGTGGCCCACACCTGCATGTCGCTTTCCGGATGCCGCACTGCTCTCCAGTTGTCGGCTACGTGCATCAGGGCCTTCACGTGCTCGCCCCCGAAGTGGCCCATCAGAATCACAACAAGCTTGAATCCCTCATCGGCGCACTGGTCCAGATAGGCATTCGCCAGGGCCATGACCGTCTCGGCTGGCACTTCGATGGTGTGCCTGAACCTCCCATGCGGTTTCATCGTCTGGTAGCCCGCGAAGACGGGAGGCCACACCACGCCCCCGGTGCGCTCGGCAGCCTTCTGGCACAAGGCGTGAGCCTTGAGAGCGTCCAGCCCGATGGGGTTCTGATAGCTGTGCCACTCCAACGCACCCCAAGGAAGGTAGGCAATGGGGGCCTTTGCAACGATAGCGTCAACCTCTCGCGGGCGAAGTTCCTCATAAAGTCCCCACAGCGCCACGGGGAACACCTCCAGGAAGTAAAAGACCGACACGACAGAGCGCCCCGGTTTCATCGATAGGCCGGAGCAGAGCGGGCTAGGGCAACCACTCGGGCTTTATATAGTCCGCCGCCAGCTTGCGAATACCTGCTTGCTCAAAGGCAACAGCGACTAGGGGGCTGTCGCCTTCGCGCTCGAGGGCTACTATGGTGCCGCATCCAAACTTGGGATGATTGATCTTGGTGCCTGGACGCAGCGCTGCCAGCACGCTTTCATTGGCCTTGGGTGGTAGAGTTGCTGGGGCTGGCCGCGAAGCTGGGGACCGCGCCTGCGTCGTTCTCGCAGCCCTCGCCGAATCCAGCAGGGTTACCAGGTCCACCCGGCGCCGGGGCAGCGGCTTGTCGGTCTCTTCCGGCCGGTCGGCAGACTCTCTGTTGCCCGACCAAGCCATCAGCAGACCGGCCCCCTCGTGGTGTACGTGGTCGTCCGGCAAATCTCCCAGGAACCGGGACGGACGCATGGGCAGTAACTGGCCATAGATTGTGCGCGTGTGGCAATGGGAGAGGTAGAGGCGTTGTTTGGCGCGCGTTATACCCACGTAGCATAGCCGCCGTTCCTCCTCGAGCTCCGCGTCGTTGCCCATCGACCGCTCGTGCGGGAAGACGCCCTCTTCCAGCCCGCAGATCACCACCACCGGGAACTCGAGGCCTTTGGCGGCGTGCAGCGTCATAAGGGCCACAGCATCGCCCAACTCGCCAGCCTCATCGATATCGCTCATCAGGGCCACATGCTCGAGGAAGGCAACCAGGTCGGCCTCGGTGTGCTTGTCGGCGAACTCCTCGGCCAGTGTGACGAACTCCTCGATGTTGTCGGCTCGCTCCTGGTCGTCTGCCTTCGAACTGCCGCGCAGCCATTGCAGGTAACCCGTGCGTTCAGCCACAGACCGCGACAGCTCTGGCAGCGACAATCGCGCCCCCTGCTCGCGCAGCCCGTCGATCTGTGCCACGAAGGCCGCCAGCGCATTGCGTGCCCGTGGCCGAAGCGTCTCGTCTTCACCCAGCGCTCGGCAGGCCTCCAGGAAGCTGATTCCCTCGGCCGCGGCCCGCTGCTCGATGAGCCCCTGGGTCTTTTCCCCAATGCCCCGGGGCGGCCGCTGCAAGATGCGCCTCGCCGAGACTCCATCGGCAGGGTTGTGGATGAGCCGCAGGTACGCCAGCATGTCCTTGATCTCAGCCCGCGCGTAGAACCGCACGCCACCGACTATGCGATACGGGATGCCTGACCGCATTAGCGCCTCTTCCAGCCGCCGCGACATAGCGTTGGTGCGGTAGAGCACGGCCACATCGCCCGCCGAATAGCCTGTGCGCCTCAGGCGCTGCACCAGTTGGGCGACCCACTCCGCCTCCTCGCTCTCGTTGACGGCCTGATAGATGACTACCGGGTCGCCGTGCGGGTTATCGGTCCATAGCCGCTTCTCCGCTCGTGTGGGGTTGCGGCTGATGACGGCGTTGGCACACTCCAGGATGTGCTGTGTGGAGCGATAGTTGCGCTCTAAGTAAACAACCCGCGCGTCGGGGTAATCCTCCTGAAAGCGGAGGATCAACCCAACGTTCGCACCACGCCAGCCGTAAATGCTCTGGTCGTCGTCGCCCACTACACAGATGTTGCGGTACTTGGCCGCCAACAGCCGCACAAAGCGGTACTGGGCATAGTTAATGTCTTGGTATTCGTCCACCAGCACGTACCGGAAGCGTTCCTGCCAGCGATCCAGTACTTCCGGGAGCGTCTCAAACAGTTCCACTGTTCTGAGAATCAGGTCGTCAAAATCCAGCGCACGATTCTCGCGTAGCGCCGCTTGGTATCGGTCATATACGGCAGCGACAACCCTCTCGAAGGGCCCTTTGGCCGTTCGGCGATATTCCTCAGGCCCTACTAGCTCGTCCTTGGCACGGCCCAGCGCATGTAATACGTCCGCCGGCTTGTACTGGTCACAGTCGTAGTTGGCGTCCCTGAGGGCCTGGCGCACGAGTGTCGTCTGATCGCCCTCGTCGAAAACAACAAAATTGCTGGGAATACCCAGGGCTTCGCCGTCGATGCGTAGAATCCGCGCACAGACCGAATGGAAAGTCCCTGCCCACAACGACCGCGCGCGGGCCCCAATCAGCCCAAGGATGCGGCTCTTCATCTCGTCGGCGGCCTTGTTAGTGAAGGTAACCGCCAGGATCTGGGCTGGCTTAATGCCGGCTTCGGTCACCATGTAGGCGATGCGATAGGTGAGGGTTCGGGTCTTGCCGCTGCCGGCGCCAGCAAAAATCAACACCGGCCCCTCGATGAGGCTGGCCGCCGAGCGTTGCTCTGGATTGAGATCGTCAAGAATGCTCATCGTTGCTCCTGCGGTTTAGACAAAGGTGCGCGGACTGCGAGATACACTTGAGATATGTATTGTGCCCGAATCCAGACGCGGAGGGAAGGGGCACCGGCGCCTAGGGAGTGTATAGTTCCCGCAGGATAGACTTGGCCAAAGGGCCAAGGCAGCCGGTAGCCGTCGCTGCCGAGTAGGAAGGAGCGTGCGCAGGTGGTGA
>JAKORR010000414.1 GCA_029777735.1 Armatimonadota bacterium
CAACAAAGACCGCGAGCCCTACAAGATCAGTGGCCTCAAATATGTCCACCGTGGACGCCTGCTGAAGAGGTAAGAAGTTGCGCAGGGTTTCCTCGAGCGCAGAGCCCCAGGGCCAGGGTGTACCGGGGGGTAATGCCGAATTGATTTCCATGGGGGTCTGCTGCGCCGGTCCTTCCCCGAGGAATGCGGGCATCATGGTGGCAAGGAACGCGGCGATGCTGGCCACCACCCCGGCGAGGACGCCGACGAGCTGCCTCCGGGCGCTCTTGTCGTGCCACGCTCTCAGCCCGGTGAGCACAAGTGGAATGGCAGCGAGGACCACGAAGTTGGGCTTCACGAGGATTGTGACTGCTAGGGGCAGCCCCACGAGAATTCCTGCGGTCAAGGGCCGCCACCTGCGGGAGCCTAACGCTAAGGCAGTGATGATCGCACCCGCGAGCAGGCTCCAGGCATCGGGATTCACGGTGATACCTTGACCCAGGACCGGCGGCAAGGCAGCGATCGTGACTCCGAGGGATATGGCCAACAGCGTCGATCGCGAGACGCGAAGAACTAGCCAGGTTGTGAGGGCAGCGCCAAGGGCCAGGCTTAGCAGACTGACGATCCGCGCTGACTGGAGGAAGCCGACGCCTGTGGCCCACGACAGTCCTCGCGCCAGATACCCCGTGACCACGTAGTACAGGGAGGGTCGGCCAGCTGCGGTGTTGAACCCTGCCTCCTGGAAACTGGCAGGATCGAATCGGGACGAGTCACAAGGGGGGAGTTGGAATGATGGGTAATCAAGACCGTTGCAGGCCTCCGCGCGCAGTGCTTCCTGCCCGAAGGTTTCCCCTGGCGGCAGGTACCAACGGCCCTGTGAGGCCTTAATCGTGGAATCAAGATGCTGCAGTTCGTCAATTGGGGAGATTCGAGGGTAGGAACTGAGGACGAGGGCGCCGAGAATCAGAATCAGGAGGAGAGTGACGCACGACGGAAGCAGAGCCCGTCCAGTTGCCCGCAGCACGCCTCATAAGGTACACCCCGGTCAGGTCGGCGTTGTCCTGTCGGCCCATACACTCGTCTTGGCACCACGGGCGGAGGACTTGTGACTTTACAGCGGGTGATGGTGGCGATCCCAGCCTGGAACGAGCAGGCGAGCGTTGGTCGGGTCGTGCGCGCGGTGGGCGATGCGCTCCCGTCGGGTGTAGTCGTGGTCGTTGACGATGGGTCCTCAGATTCCACGGGTAATGAGGCTGCGGAAGCAGGCGCCAAGGTTCTCAGCCTGCCGTTCAATGTAGGTGTCGGGGGGGCCATGCGCACCGCCTTCCTTTACGCCGAGAAGGAGGGGTTCGATGCCGTGGTTCAAGTGGACGCCGATGGCCAGCACGACCCCGCGGAGATCCCGCAACTGCTCAAGGCACTTGAGCAGAGCGCAGTCGTCATCGGAGCGCGATTCGCGGGTCGGGGAGACTATTCAGTGCGGGGACCGCGTCGATGGGCTATGAAGATTCTGGCGTTAGCGTTGAGCAAGGTGACTGGCGCTCGTCTCACTGACTCCACATCGGGCTTTCGTGCTTCCGACCGGGCGGCCATTCGTCTTTTCGCCCGCCATTATCCGGCCGAGTATCTGGGGGACACCGTGGAGTCTTTGGTGATCGCGGCCCGCTCGGGTCTCACCGTCTCCCAAGTACCAGTCGAGATGTCATCTCGCCAAGCGGGCATCCCCAGTCAGTCTTCCCTACGTTCGGCCCTATACCTCGGGAGAGCGGCGCTGGCTCTTTTCGTTGCTCTCACCAGGCGTCGGCCCCGAGTAGCCCTGGGTGACGTCCCTACACTGGACTAATGGCCAGCA
This sequence comes from Armatimonadota bacterium, assembly GCA_029777735.1. GTDB lineage: Bacteria > Armatimonadota > Zipacnadia > Zipacnadales > FEN-943 > JAKORR01. The sequence continues at coordinate 1,832 of JAKORR010000414.1, forward strand.
CGTACGTCCTTGGACTGGTAGCCGCGGGTGGCACGGCCTTATTCGTATTCGAGATGTTGCGCCGAGGCATACTGCGCGAGAAGTTCGCTGCGCTTTGGCTTCTGGTGAGCGCGGCCTTGATAGCTTTCGCCGTCTTCCCCTCGATCCTGGTGATCTTGTCGAATTGGCTGGGTATCGCGCTTCCGTCAAATTTGCTCTTCCTGATGGCAGCAGTTCTGCTGTTGCTCGTGAGCGTGCAATTGAGCTACGAGGTCAGTCGTGTTGAGGCTCGAACTCGGCGTCTTGCCGAGGAGCTGGCCTTACTGCGGTACGAGGTGGAGGAACTGCGTGGTGAGATTCCGTCCTGACGCCTGAGTCAAGTATGAGTTGCGTCCACGGACGAGGGCTCCGGATGACCGATTCGGCGTGGTGAGCCGGTGACACCAACCCTCGATCCGCCGACGCTCTTGGGTTGTGTGGCTGGGCCTGGTGTCGCGGTCGGATCGTGCTCATGTAAGTGGCGTGGCGCCCGTGTGATCCGGCGGTCATCACCTTAACCTCGCGCAACTTAGCCCCGCTGTTTCATGGTGTGGGGGTTGACACGTAGCCGGGATACGCGAAAGTGCCTGTCCTGCTGGGCAGACTTGGACTTGCGACAGAAACAAGTAGCCGAGCGGGAAGGCACTTCGCACGTGAAGCGTAGCAAGGGTTTTCGGCGGGTCC
>JAKORR010000415.1 GCA_029777735.1 Armatimonadota bacterium
CGTCGGGTGTGGGTGGGAGCGTCGCCGGCAGTGTGACGCCGGTCGCGTCAGCTGCCGCGAGCGGGCCGAAGTACATTGTCCGGTGATTGGCCTCGAACAGAATCATCTCGCCCGTGTTTTGGTCGTGGGGCGCCACACCGCCAAAGCGCATGGGTCCAGCACCATTGGCCGCGCCCGGGCCGTTGGGCTCCACGACCCCGTTGTTGGCGAACCAGTTGTGCGTGATCGAGCCATGGCCGGTGGCGACCCAGATGAGGCGCATTGTCTGGGGGCCGCCAGCCTCAGCGCCGGGTGGGGACCCGGCCCGGTTGCCTTCGACTAGGCACTCTTCGATGGTATCGCAGCGGCCTGTGATAGCCCCGGTGGAGTTACCGCCATAACGCGTGACGGGAACCAGGAGATTATGGCTGAGATCGCACTGACGCACGCCAGTGAGGAACAGGGGCGCCCGACCCCAGATTTCATTGCCGCGTACCACGGCAGATCGGGCGCGTGAGAGATGCACGCCGATGATCTCTCCGTCCTTCGCTTCCATATCGGCGATGCAGCAGCCGTCGACCCGGCAGCCAGTGATCCATCCCGCGGGGTCGGCGGCTCCGATAAAGACGCCTGTGGTCACCTGGGGCGAACCGCTAACGGTGAGGTCGCGCAGGCTCGCACCATCGCCTTGCAGCCATACGGCGCTACGCATCCGGCCGGGCAGTGACCCTTCACGCGATTCAAAGTCTACCACGTCTTCGCCCTGCAGGACCACGATACGCTCACCGGAGGTAGGGAAGGGATCATCGGAGGGCCGGAAGTCGGGGTCGAGGGCGAATACGTAGGCATCCAGGCTGATACCACCGCCCTTGACGTTGCGCCAGGTGAGGCGATGCTTGCCCGCGGGTATGTCGAGAGTGGCTGCGAGCGACCACCTGTAGGTCCCGAAGCTACCGGTGTTGGGCAGATTGTCCAGCGGCACAGGTTGCGCATCATCCACCTGCAGCGTCATGTTGCCGCTGACACCAGGCTGATTCCAGGGGGACATCTCGGTAGCATAGCGCAGCCAGACGTGCCACTGGCCGGCGCTGGGGATCTCGAGGTCGTAGCTCATGGTATCGCCGACGGTGTGGACGCCCGAGGGCGACTGATTCCAGCCAGCACCGCGCGTGGGAGGGAAGTCGGCTGCGGAGCTCTCGATGAGTTGGAGGCGCGTGGCTGTGGCGCCCGCGCCCGCGATTGTTACGCGGGCGGGCACCCGCAGCGTGCCGCGGAAGGGGTACTCGCCGCGCTCCAGCTTGAGAACCCCGCCCCCTGCGGCGGCTAGGTCGTCGAGGGCCTTCTGCAGGTCGGCAGGCGCGTCGCCGACGCGGCCAGGAGGTAGGGAGGACTCCGCTGCCGGGGTCGCCGAAGGCTGCACCACGTGTAGTTTCACCGGATCACCCCAGGTGTACTGCCCGCCAAAGCCTGCGTGGCACCAGAGCTGGTAGTCACCTGCGGGCAAGCCTTCGGGCAACTTCACCGTGAGGTCGTATTTGCCGGCCTTGAGCACGTCGAGCCACCGACCCTCGCTGCCGGGCTGGACTAGATACACAAAGGCGGTAGTGCGGTCGGGCCTGCGGGCGAGATCTCGGCCGAAGAGCCTCAGCTCCCCTCCGGGGAGCGCGGGATTGGGCCAGCACCACCAGGGCTGCGGGACGTTGAGGCGGAAGGGCCGGGACCAGCCCGCCTCGTTGCCGACCCAGACGAGGAAGGGGCCATCGCAGGCTCTGTCGGGTAGCGTGGCGGCCATGTAGCCCTCACTGGCCAGTCGCGGCGTGGCTGTCCAGTCGCGTCCATGGGGCCTGGCGGAATCGCGCCCCCAGACGAGCAGCCTATCGCTCAGGCGCCCGCCGACGACGAGGAAGCTCTGGCCCGGCCCGGCATCGCCGCTGTGTTCGTAGATTTCAGGCGTGCCCTCGGGAGGCTCCAAGGCTGGGTCCACAGGTGGCTCGTAAGCCGCTCCCGGTGGCCTGGGCGCGGGGTCAGGAACCGGGAAGTCAGTCGGAGCCGGCAGTCTCTCCTGCGCCAAGGCGAGGGACACCGCCAGGGCCAGAAGCACTACAGAGCCTGCACTTGTGCCACTCATACTGATCGACCTCCGTCTTCGGGCCGTGCACTCTTATTCCCGAAAGGCCTCTGCCGGACCGAAGGGCGCCAGGGCCACCGTGATGTACTGGTTGATGGGCACGTCTTTGTGCTCGTAGGCAAACCGCCATAGGCGGCGGCACATTTGACGCACAACCTCGCGATACTGTGGGTTAGCCGATAGGTTCCGTGTCTCGTCCAGATCACGGCGCAGGTCGTACAATTCGTCATAATCAAAGCCGTTATAGACGTACTTCCATTCGCGCGTCATGATGGATCGCTGGATGCCATAAAGTTCGTTGCCGTTAGTCTGGGTAAAGATTGCGTCGCGCCACTGCTCTGGGCACTGGCCGCGGAGGAAGGGAAGAAGGCTCAGACCCGATAGCGGGCGTTCTGGATCGACGCCCGCCATGTCGAGAAAGGTCGGCGCGAAGTCGGCGAGCGATACGAAGGCGTCTACGTTGCTGCCCGGGCGGGCGATACCCTCGGGCCAGCGGAGGATCGCGGGCACGTGATAGGAGCCGCGGAAGCAGGGGAGGCCCTTGCACCACAGGCCGTGATCGCCCGCGTAATCGCCGTGGTCGGAGAGATAGAGCACCGCGGTGCTCTCAAGCCAGCCGGTCTCCTCCAGCGCAGCTAAAACGCGCCCGAAGAGCACGTCCTGGTACGTGCAGAAGGCCAGATAATGGCGCAGGGCCTCGCGCTGTTCGGGCTCTGTTAGCTGGTCAAAACGATCGCGCGTCCGGCGATACAGTGCTGGCTTGTCGTCGAGGCGGTCGGAATAGCTGGCGGGCAGTTGCACCTCGTCCGGCGAGTACAGATCCAGGTAGGCGGCAGGCACGAAGTAAGGGTCGTGCGGCCCGAGTGTACCCACGAACTGGACCCAAGGACCGTCGGAGGGTGAGCGTTTGTGGATCAGGGCTATGGCATCGTCCACCACTTCCTCGTCGCGGAAGGGGCAATCACACTCCCCGTAATGCGTATAGGTGGAGTAACCCGGGCGCAGGATCTGTGCCTCCCCACGGGTTTGCGGCTCGGGCTGCTGCGCCAGACGGCGGTAGGGATCCCACTCACGGGTGTGGGGTCGGCCCGAGGCCAGCTCCTCGGGTTGGAGGCTTGGGGCGGGTGAGGGCACACGCATCATCCAGCCGCGGTCAACGGGCGTCTCGACGGCGCTCACATGCCACTTGCCGGAGAAGTAGAGGCTGTAGCCTGTATCGCGCAGATCATCGCTCCATAGGCGCGTTCCGGGATACGGCCCGCGCGACAGGGCGTTACCCACATCGACGTTGTTCCACACGCCATGCTCAGAAGGATACAGCCCTGTGAAGAAGGTGGCTCGTGCCGGGCAGCAGTGAGGAGCGGGGCAGAAGGTCTGGCTGAAGGTCACACCCTCGTGGCTGAGCCGGTCGAGATTGGGCGTGCGAGCCCGATGAAAAGGCGGCACCGTGTCTCCCCGCTGCTGGTCGGTCATGAAGATGAGAAGGTTGGGTTTAGCCATGCTTACCTCCCTGCGATGGGCGGGTGCGAGCACACTGTCGGCTTCATCAATGGCTACGGCAGGCCGCAAGGCTCCGTTTCGCAGGCGGTTGTGAAGGCCGTTGGCTCCAAGAGTCTATTGGTTCGCGTCTGCGCGGTACAGTCCTGCCTGCTGGCCAGCATCATTCATGAACATGAAGGTGTAAAGGATCGCCGGGAAGGCGTGAAGGGCTTGGTGGTAAGACAAACCAAGGACAAACCGTCTTTCAGGAGGCCTCTGAACAGACGGAGAGGCCCTTCTTGCGGGCGGTTCTTAACAGCTCTATCCGCGCACTGTGGCGTCGCACGCCAGCCGTCGGGCCAGCCCGAGATCGCCCGGGGCGACCTGCCGGTGGAGCCATCGTTGCCCTTTGGCTACACATACGGTGTCCGATCGTGCTTCGGCGCGTGGCTGACAAGCAAAGCAGGGGCGCCAAGGTAGCGGTCACCGCCAGCATGGCCATGGCTAAGCTTCTGCCGAGGGTTGGATATCCTAGCACAGTACCCGCTCCCTGTGCCATAGTTTGGGGCATTTTGCTTCTGACGCGGGCAACGGGGAGCCTTCTCTAAGGCTCTGGGGACGCGCCTGGAGGAGGAGCAGGAAGTCTGGTCCGCGGGCGGAAGCCTAGGCCATGTCTGGACCGGCCGGGGGCAACTAGCCACCGGCGTGGGGTACGTCATTGGCTGCGACCTGAGCGGCAGGAGATGTATCGTCGTGCAGGCTGTGAGGATGTTGTGCCGGGGGTACCTTGAGAGCTTCACGGTGGTGCTGCTGGTGAGCCAGTGTTGTTGGCGACGGCTCACTGCCAAGATCAAGATGGCGTGGGCGCATGGTCGGAAGCCGGTCACGGGAACCGCAGGGCGGTGGTGTGGGTTGATGAGAAGGCCGACGCGGTCTTGGGCCGTGATTCCGTGGGGACGGGTGACCTCCAGCCGGAGACAAAGGACGTGAAGGTCTTCAATCTCGCCACGGGGGAGCTCGTGAAACGTGGTAAGAGCGTGGGTCGAGCGCAACAAGCTAGGAGCTGAGGGGCTGAGGACCAGGGTGTGGAAGCCCCTGCCTCGGGCGGTCGTAGTGAAAATCGAAGTGCGCAGCGAGTTTGACTGGCTAGATCCCATGGAAGTGGTCGCAGGCGCGTCGGAGGTAGACCAGCTTCTCGACCGACCGATACCCGGGCACCTCATACCTGCTCTTCTCCGAGGACCGCAAGTACCCGATTCGCCGTACTGACGACTTGTCCCTGCGACGGATGACGACCGGCCCGGGCAGTGAGTTCCGCGGCGAGGCTCAGCCTGGTGAGTACTACTGCTTCCAGATTGACGTGTGGGCGGCTCGCGAGGCGCTGAAGAACCTTGCAGTGGAGGTCACGGACCTGCATAGTGAGCAGAGCATGGTCCTTGGGCGCGATGCGATCACGTGCTTCAACCTTGAAGTCAGCGACTGGCTCCGGCGGCCTATGAAGCGTGTGGACGTGGCTAGGGAACAGGTCCAAACGCTGTGGTTCGGCGTGCAGATGCAGGGAGATGCGACCGGTGCCTACACGCCTACACGGGTAGTGTGACAATCAAGCCACGGGGCGTTGCACCCCAGTCGGTAAGTGGCTCTCAACATACCGGGGCCTGTGCTGGAGAACGGCGGCATTGACGATCTTTGGCGCATGTCGCGCCTGAAGTGGCTGAACTCCACGTTGGGCGTGGACGATGAGGTCGTGCCGTCCTTCACACCGCCTGCGAAAGGTGCGCTTTGACCCACTGGGCCCGCCAGAAGGAATCATGAGCAAAGAACGAGAAATTCTGGCGGCTCTGATGGCCTTCACGCTGGAGACGGCGGATGGCCCCTGCCGGTTTGAGGCGACAGAGACTGAGACGCTGAAGAAGGCGCTTGGAGTCGTGGAGCGGGTCACCACAGCGGAGGGGCAGGCATGCTGAGGCGATACGGCTGGTGGCGAAGATTAGGCTGAACATGGACTGGCGGGCGTTGGGGTTCGGTGCTCGCAAGGCGAAGCTAACGGCGCTCGCGATCGATCACTTCAAGGTGCAGCCGAGTTCCGAGTAGACAAGGCGATACCGGTGGAGCGCGGAAAGGGTTGGCTGCTGATACTGCACGAGTGAGGGGGACAAGGGATGTGGCGAGGGATCCATTGGGAGAACGAATGATACAGTGCGGTTGACGGGTTGTAGCTATGGTAATAGAATATATTGAATGCCCCAGACGGGGCGGTGGACCCAGGCTGGGAGGTGACTGAGTTGCAGACAAGATATGTGATTGCCACCGCTATCTTGATGCTGGCTATTCCCTGCGCCGTAAGCTTTGGGCAAGGTATTGGTTACTCCATATGGGAGAAACCACCAGCGGAGTCCAAGCCGGTGGTTTCGTGGTACGGCCAGACGGGCCTTATCGCGATCCCGAGTGCCCTGATTGGGCCACCGATGTCGGTCCAAGTGGGAGCCCACTGGGTGAACACCAACTGGAGGATAGGCACTCAGAAAGAGGATCTCTGGGCTTACACTGGGACAGTAGCCATCACAGGAAACCTTGAGGTTGGGATGGCTCGCCTAGAGAATGTGCAGAAGGCCTCTGGCGGCGCGGTAAGGTTTGACAGCGAGACAATTGCGAACGCCAAGTACAATGTGGATCTCGGTCGCTGGACCGGTATGGAGAAGGCGCCTGAGCTGGCTATTGGCGTGTGGGACGTTACAGACGAGTTCAACCGCGGGTACTATCTGGTGGCCACGAAGGAGCTGCATCTGCGCGAGGTGGAGGGGCCGTCAGACTTGACGCTGACGGTCGGCTTCGGGAACAATGAACTCGACACTGGTGCTATGGACGGCGTGTTTTTTGGGATCGAGATTGTGCCCACGGCGATGGTGCGGTTGCAGGCCGACTATGACGCCGAGGACTTCAATGCGGCTTTGAGGATCTTCCCAACGAAGGACCTGAGCCTTGACGTTGCAACCGTCGACGGTCACCTTGGTGTTGGAGCCAGCTATCGGATTGGCTTTTGATGCCCTGGCTTGTAGCAAGTCGGCGTGGCGTGCTGAGCCCGGGTTGTGTGACAGTGACGCACGCGACCAGGGCGTAAGGTCTGCAATGAGTGGTTTGGTTGACCTGTCCTGAAGGATCGGCGCTGCGAGGCCAGGGACAGACGATAAACAATGCTCACAGCTCGCAACCTAATAATAATGGAGACAGGGAGGTGCTCGCAGTGAGATCTGGTGCATTAGTTGTTCTTCTCGTTCTTGCAGTTGGTCTGGCATGGTCTGCCGAAGACTTTGCTCTGATCGAGCAGGATCCCCAGGCCTTCCGGGTCAAGGTAGGTTGGGCTGATCTGGGAGATTTCGACGACGGCGTTACCGTAGCCGTCGAGTATGGCACGCCGGAGTTCCTGGCGACCTTCGGGTGGGCGGATGCAGGGGGCCTTCTCACAGACAGCATGGGTATGGGGTACTCCTTCGATGGAGACTACTGGTTCGGAGAGGCCACTTACACCTTCCGGCCGCCGGCAAATCCGCTGATGTATGTAGGCTGCGGTCTCGGTTGGTATTGCGTGGACGGCGATTTCGTGGAGTCCGGGAACCCAGCCAACCGCAGTAGCGGCGATGACTCCAGCATCGGCGGGCACGTGGTGGTAGGTGTGGAGTCTGAGAACCGGCGGTACTTCGGTGAGATTCGCTGGATCTTCGGCACAGAGCACTGGAGCTGGGACTCGGACGGTCTGCGCGCATACGTGGGCCTTCGGTTTTAGACGCTGCGATCACTCTCGGCGGATTGGACTGCCGAGCTGCGGAACCACCAGTCAGGAAGTCCTAAACCCAGAACCCCAAGGGCCAGGGCATGATCCAGGGCCGTTGGGGCCTTTTTCTGTGACGACCGTGGGCCGTAGTAGCCCATATCGTGGTTCTAGGATTGATGCCCGGGATGGGCGCAGACGCTACCAGCAGGTGAAGCCGCCGTCGATTATTAGTGTATGGCCCGTCATAAAGCTGGAGGCGTCCGAGGCAAGGTAGACGACTGCGCCGCCCAGCTCCGCAGGTTCACCGGGTCTGCCCATCGGCGTGCGCGCGATCCAGTTGTCGTAGTACTGTTTTTGGGTGAAGAAGGGTGCCGCCATGGGCGTGTTCATGTACCCTGGCGCCAGCGCGTTCACACGAATACCTCGCTGTGCCCACTCGCAGGCCAGGGACTTAGTTAGCTGCGAGACAGCCGCCTTGGTGGCGTTGTAGGAGGCCTGTGGCTGAGGGTGGTTCACTATGAAGCCGGACATTGATGCGATGTTGATGATGCTGCCCTTTTGCTGTTCGAGCATGTAGCGAGCACAGGCCTGGGCGACCAGGAACACCCCCGTCAGGTTGACTTGTACCACATCGTTCCAGTCTTCCCAGCTCATCTCTTCGGCCGGGGCCCAGCGCGTGATGCCGGCATTGTTGACGAGGATGTCGGGCCCGCCAAGCTCAGTGTGAACTCGCGCTACGGTCTCTCGCACCTGTTCGGGCACCCGTACGTCGCAATTGAGCGCCAGGGTTTTCACCCCTAGCTCGGCAATCTCGTCGGCCGCCTTCTGGGCGCCCTCAAGGTTGATGTCAGCAATCGCTATGTGAGCGCCGGCCTCCGCTAGGGCCTGGCTCATGGCACGCCCTAGGCCTTGGGCCGCGCCGGTCACTATCGCGACACGTCCATCAAGCCTGAACTGGTCAAGCACATTCATCGCTGTCACCTCGATAGCATTGTGTGTCAAGGACCTTGGCCCTGACGAGACTGCTGTCGCGCGAGGGATGGGGCGCGAGATTATCTTGCGTACGCCCAGGCCGTCCACCGGTGACGCACGGGAGCCAAGGCACGCTACCTGGCCCTCCCTCCGCCATCCGCGACAACGCTGGGAGTTTTCGCTTGCTGAGGCCTATCTCCTCTGCTGAGAGCACGACAAGAATATTTTCCAAGCCTGTGAGCTCTGGCGACGAGAGAGCCTGGCCGGATTCACGTGGCCGGGTTCTACGGTTCGAAGACTGTCTGCCACGGGCCGTGGGGAACAAAGCGGTTGGTCAGGAAGCTGCTGGTCCAGGCCGGGGACTCGGGAACCTTGGCCGTAGTCGAGCATCCTGTTCCACTGCTCGTTGGTGAGCTGGTACTCGGCAGACTAAGAGAACTCGAAGACAGCGCCGCGAGTGAGCAAGAGCTTGCCCTTGAAGAGGCAGATGACATAAGCGCTGTAGGCGGGTCCCGCAGCGACCTCGAGCACCTTGCCGTCGCCCGAGGCCACGTGCGCCACTACCGCCATGCGCCTTTCGACGCCCCTTTCGATCTCGAACTAGTTGCCGGCAGACTGTCCCTCACCGGCGCGGAGAAGCTGAAGCTGAAGACCGTCTATCATACCGCCGACGAAATAGATGGCCTCGTACTCTTCATCAGTCAACGACTGGCCCGTCAGTTCCTTCTCGGCAATGGTAGCAAGCTGACCGAGGAGTTTCTCAACCTTGGAGCACTCAGGTCATCTCGCCTTCCTCTTCCAGCAAACCACATGCCAGCAGCCCCTCTCGCGACAGGCTCATGAGCGCCAGCAGCCATCGCCACACCTGCAAGTCGGGCTCCACATAGCCCTTGGGTCTGAGCGGCAGCTCAGGGCCTTCGGCACCATCGTCAGGACAGCCGTAGCACGCCCCACAGACCCAGGTTGGGCACGGTGATCGTGTTACCCTGGACCTGGAGTCGCTGGGGATCGGCGCCAGGGGCAAAAAGTGTGGCCTCAGACACTGACTTCAGCCTAAGCGCCTCGGGACGGACTACGAGCCTCAAGTCGCGTGCGGGCCTTACGTCATCAGCCTGGCGGTCGTAGTCCCAATTGATGAGGTGGACAACGGCAGGGGCACCTGGCTTGAGGCGTGGAAAGACGTGCACACGATCGGACAATGCGATGCCAGCGGCGTCCTGTACACTCGCCGCGCTTTTGATGTCGGCTAGCGCAGCATCGACGGTCGAGTATACTCGCCCCTTGGCAGCCTCGGAGTCCAGCAGCGCTTGATCTTCCGGTGTCAGCGACAGGGGCTCGACGGCAATCAGAGCGGGCAGCGCCAGCTCGTCGGGCGGCAGCGGATGATCCAGCAGGTCGTCCCCCGCGACCACCATACGGAAGGACACGTTCGCGGCCACAAGCAGATCCACGGCCTTCATTAGTGGGGTGCGATCGCGGCGCACGCCACCAAAGGAATAGACAAGTCCGACCTCCGCCAGGGTCTGGTAGCCATCGAACAGGTCGGCGTGGTCTCTCACGAAGCGGTAAAGAGGAGCGTAGGACTCCTGGGGCCCCTCATACCAGTGCGTGCCCTTTTGCGGCGTATAGCACCACTGGTGGTGGGGCGCCATCAAGTACTGACCGGCTGCATAGGCCTGCGCGATCCAGCTGCGCACGAGGCCGTCAAGCTCGTGTTCCTTAACGAAGGCCCAGTCGCCGCCGCTGGCCGTGGCGGCCAAAGGCCGGCCCATCGCCTCGGCAAGGCGGTAGGCGAACAGTGGCGTTGTTGAGAACCGCTCGCTCTCGCCCTGGTGGTCGATCTCGGCGACGAAAATGTCCAAGGCCTGGTAATCCACCAGATGGGGGTACCAGAGGATGCCGGCGTTGGCGCCCATGGGCAGAGGTCGGCCAGCCACCTTCGCTGCATGCTGCTTAAGTTCTTGCATGAAGGCTGCGGCGGCCTTGAGGTGGAAGCTCTGCCATTCGTTCCAGAGAGGGCGCTGCCAGGGTTTCGTCTGGGCACCGCCCTGGGCTGCCTGCCAGTTGAGGATGTGCTGACGATAATCGAAGACCGTGAGGTCGCCAAGCTTGAGGGTCTGGCGCTGAGCCTTCGGAAGGGCCTGCAGGTACTCGCGGAAGGCTGTCACGCACCGGTCGCAGAAGCACCCGCCGATCGATACGCAGCCCGCCGTGCCGAGGTGGTCATCAATATGAAGGCCGTCGACGCCGGCGGCTGCCGTCGCTGCGACGCGCTCCTCTAGGTACTGGCGGAACTGGGGCTGGTTGGTGCAGCACCACCAATAAGGGATGCCCTTGTGTTGGTGATCGGTGAGCCAGGGAACCTTGAGGGGCTTGCCGTCAACGTCGCGGCAGAGTGCGACCTCGTAGGAATCAGGAAAGCGCTCATAGTAGCGTGAGAACTCAGTTACCATACCGACGCTGGCGAAGTACGTGACGCCGACCTCGTGGGCTCTGGCTACAGCCGCTTTGTCGGCGCCTCCACCCCAGCACAGGATCGTTGCGCCATAGGCACGGTAGACCTCCTGGCTTGCAGGGTACATGAAAGGTACCGCAGAGCGCTGGAGCACAAACCTACCTCCTTTGTCGACAGGGACGGCGGGCTGCTGCGCGACGGCCCAGCCGCCCAGAGCCAGACAGACCATGCTTACGATCCTGAGGCACCGCAAGTAGCGCGGCACAAGTCGCCGGTTGGCGGCTTTACACAAGGTCATTGAGCAGCTTCACCGCCGTCTCAATCCATAGATCGGCGGTACCCGGGACCGCCATGGAATTGGTCCCAAGCTCCGTCTCGTAGCTGCCTTCCTGCAGGGCCTTATCAGTCGGTATGTAGCCCACCCAGTCGTTGGCAAGCTCGATGACCATAGTATGGTCGAAGGGCGACCGGCGCTTGATCTCCAGGCCGATCTCCACGAAGACCTCGCCTGGCAGCCCCACCATGCCCACATCACCGACGCGCAGGGCCTGTATCTGTACAGGCCATTGCTTGGGCTTGGCCTCCACGCGCGACCACTCCAAGGCATACATCCACTGGACGTTGTTCGGGTCCGGCGGCCCGGCCAGCAGCTCTTCCATCCGCGCCCGCTGTTCGTCCGTAACGCTGCGACGCTGGAAGATTGGATAGGCGTTGGCCACACGGACTGTGGCGTTGTCGGTCCAGTCGCGGATTTGGTTCCACGCCCTGAAGGCTTCAGCAGCCACCACATTGCCCACTCTCCGTGCCTGATAGAAGGGATCCGGGTACTCGGGTGCGGGCTTGTCGAAATCGCAGTTGTTTATGTCGCCGCAGCACCCATTGGCTAGCACGGCCAGAAAGTCCCGGCCCCACATCCGCGCCAGGGCTCGGCATGCGTAACCGAAGTAGTCTGCGCTGATGCTGTTAGGGTAGGGTCCACCCACATAGTGGAGCGCATAATTCATCACTGCGGCGGCAGGATCACCCTCGGGCGTCATCGCCGCCAGCAATCCTACCTCAGGGTCGGTCGGACCTGCCGGGCGCACGCGGTCTGGGTTCTGGTAGCCTGGGTTCATCTGGACTGTACCGTCCTTCATGTGCCAGCGACGGTTGTGGACCTCTCCGGGCTCGGAGCCTGAGATGTGTCCCATCGCGACGGGGCGCAGGTTCAACTGCGCCAGCCGCACGGCATCGGCGATCTTGTCTACCATGAAGCTTGTGTAGTCGACATCTTCGTCGTTATTGAAGAGAGTGGACGTAGCGGGGCCGAAGTGCGTGTGCGTGGCGGTGATCATCATGTTGTCGGCCGCAATGCCGGTGAGGGCCTCGGCGCGGGCCTTGGCACGCTTGGTGTGCTTCTCGAGCAGCAGGATGACGTCGCAGACGACAAGGGCGGCGGTTTGGTCGCCGGCCTCAAAGACGGTGGCTTTGGCAAACAGCGGATCGGCGATATCGTCCGCCTTGCGCATGTTGAAGTAGCCGGGAATGCCGACGCCGAGTTTCGGCGTGATGTCGCTAGCGGCTGTGCCGATACGGAGCTTAGGCATTGTGTCGGGCCTCCTGAGCATGTGGCTAATCCAGACACATATTCGATGCGCTAGGGCAGCGTCCTGCGCAGGACGTCCGGGTAGCAAGGCGAAGGTAAGCTACAGTATGCGGTGACCTCACAGAGCCCACAGAGGCTCCCACCGCCAAGCCTACAGACCTGCCCTGAGGTGAGTGCAGTTGAGTGCGACGGTCCTGTGCATGGCGTTTTCGCTTGGCACGGCTCCGATAGCTGTTCCTTCGAACTGCCGGCTTTACATCGCCAGCCAGTATGACTGGGAGAAGAAGACTGGGTTCTACCTGGACCTGGAAGGTGCGGCGCTGAAGGAACTGCCTGTCATCCTCGGCGCGGGGAATGGGTCCAACTGGCGGTTCATATCTCACTGCCCGCCCTTTGTGCCTGACAAGACCTATCAGATTAGGGGCGTGGTGTCGCCTCAGGGTACGCAGTTGCTAGTGAACGGCGCCAAGGTAGCTGAGAGCGAGGGGAGCTGGACGCCGGCGACGGGGTCTTTGGAGATCAACTACCGTCCATCCTGGGCCAACGAGCCAGGAGACTGGGTGACCTCGGTTGACCGCGTGACGCTGTCAGTGCTACGTGATGGCAGTGAGGTGCAGAAAGGTGACTTCGACTTCACGAAAGCGGGTAGAGTCTCGCCCGCCCTGCAGCTCTTTGAGCCGGGGCTGCTCACAGTGTCGGACCTAGAGGGTGAACCGGGCGATACGGTAATCGTGGATGTGGTCCTTCGCTTCGTCCTGAGCGACCCGCGGCGCTGGGCCCCGATGATCGACCGCTACGGCCAGGCTGTGCACGCTGAGTTCCCGGAGAAGGTTCGGAGCGACGAGGACCTTCGCGGTGACCTGGCGCGTGAGAATGCCGAACTCGCCCAAATGCCCCCCTCGCGCGACTTCGACGAATATGGAGGCTACACAAAGGCTGGCTGGAGCGAGAAGGCGACGGGGTTCTTCTACTTAGTGCAGCGCGAGGGCTACTGGTGGCTTATCACGCCGGAGGGCAACCCATGCTTCTACCTGGGCGTGTGTAGCGTGCCGGGCTCGACCTGGGAGACCACGCCGGTTACGGACCGCGAGTTCCTCTACGAGTGGCTGCCTCCCAGGGAAGCGCCCTGGTCGGCTGCCTGGGCTAAGAACTGCTGGGGCACCAGCGATGGGACCGAGTATGTCTGCTTCTACACCTGCAACCTAATCCGCAAGTACGGGCCCGAAGCCTGGGACGAACGCATAACGGAACAGGCTCTGCGGCGTCTGAAAGCCTGGGGCTTCAGCGGAGGCGGGAAGTGGGGAGGTCCGGCCAGCGTGGTCACCACGCCCGTCCTGCACCGCTGGGGTACCCCCAACCTGGACCGGCACCCGGACGTCTTTGATCCCGAGGTGTGCGCCAAGTTTCGCGAGGATTTGCGCCAGCAGATTGAGCCACGTCGCAACGATCCGCGGGTGCTTGGGTGGTCGCTGGGCAACGAGTACGATGAGATCATCACGCCCGACGAAGTGAGGAAGATCCTCGCCAAGCCAGCCCAGACGCCGGGCAAGCGAGCGCTCATAGACCACGCTGTTAATGAACGCTACGGGGGGGCTGTGGCCAGGCTGGCGGAAGCCTGGAAGCTGGCCGCGGTCGATCAGGAAGCGCTGTATGCCGCGGCACCGGAGCCACCAGACGAGGACGTCGAGGCACTGCGGCGGTTCTATGCGCACAGCTACTACGCCTTCGTATACCGCACAGTCAAGCAGATTGACCCAAACCACCTGTACCTGGGCTTCTGGATCGTGCCAGGCTGGTGGGTGAACGAGGAGGACTGGCGCCTGATTGCGCCCCACTGCGATGCCATCGGCTACGATCGCTACAGTCCCAACTTCGAGGACGAACGGTTAGTGCGCCTGAAAGCCGAGAGCGGGAAAGCTGTGATATGTGGTGAGTTCAGCTACCCCGCATGGTATGGAGGACAGCGGGGCTTTGGGCGGTACAGTACCTGGGCCAAGGACGACGCCGACGCGGGCCGGCTTTATGGCCGTTGGATGAGAGACGCCGCGCGCGACCCCTACTGCATCGGTTCGATATGGTTCCTCATGCGCGACCAACCGCTGACGGGGCGCGGACCCGGGCGCGGAGATCGGCTGGTCTACGGTGAACACTTCGCCTTCGGGCTGGTGACCGAGACCGACCGGCCAAAGTGGGCTCTAGTACGCCAAGTCAGAGAGGCCAATCTGCGGCTCCCACAGTGGCGGATAGAGGCAAGCAAAGCGCCCAAGTGAGTCGCTGTAGTACCCCCCCGCCAGACTTGTGACGGCGGTTTGGATTTGCGTCACTTCTGTAGGGTAGGCGGCACAAGCCACACCAGCTCGCCTTCTCCAGGCGCAATCCCGTGACAGATCACCAACGCTGCTGAAGCCTTTTTTACCTCGACGTTTCCACCTGTCAGGGCCGCAAGGATCAGACTGAAGTCCGGCTCGTGGCCCACCAGTAGCAGTGCTTCCTTGGCGCCAGAGTCAGCGATGATCTGGGCTAGGACGTCTAGCGTCAGCAGTCCCCCGCTGAGGCGTTCGTCTTCTCTGAGAGGTGCGCGAAGGGCCTTCGCGACGGTCTCGGCCGTCTGGCGTGCCCGCAGAAGAGGACTTGTGACCACTACCTCCACTTCCACGCCATGGTTTTTCAGCCAACGGGCCACGTTGTCGCTCTGACGCTTGCCCTTGATGGAAAGTGGACGCTCTGCGTCCGTGCCA
>JAKORR010000416.1 GCA_029777735.1 Armatimonadota bacterium
CCACGGGCGAGCAGGAGCTCATCGAAGTGCGCCTGGAGGCCACGGCGGCTGGTCGTCCGTCGGCACTGGCCCACGCCACAGGATAGGTCCAACTGGCGACTACAGGGCTGCTCCAACGGAGTTGTCGGCGCAAGCCTCACAAGCTTCGGAGGGCAAGGTATCGTCCGGAGGGAGTTTTCTCTGGGTGCAGTGCGCCCCGCCAAGCCTGTGGGACTACTACTCGGCGAAGGCGACGCCTGCGGCGCGGAGGTTCGCCTGCAACTCCGGTACTGGCACCTCGTGCGGTTGGATGCCCGCCTTGACAGCCATTGCGGCTGCTGTTCCCGCGGCTTGGCCCATGACCCAGCAGACGTGGATCTCACGCAGGGGTTCAAGGGCCTCGTGAGTGCAGGACAAACAGCGGCCGGCTACGAGCAGCCCCTTCACGTGCCTGGGCAAGAGAGAACGGTAGGGGATGTCATAGGCGACGCCCTCACGACGGAAGTCATTGCCACGCCCGACAGCGTCGTCGAAACGCGTGTCTTCCTGGGACACGTCCTCGCCTGTGAGGACGTATTCGCCCAGGAGACGGCGCGAGCGGCGGACGCCAAGCTGGGCTGCCGTGTCGACGAGCCACGCGTTCTCGAAGCCCGGCAGGCTACGACGCAGCTCGGCCAAGGAGACGCGGATGGCCTCGCGTCCTTCGACCTCCATGAGCGTCAGGTCCTCCGGGTCGAGGCCGTTGAGTTCGCGGTACATGTTGTTGCCCCAGACCATCTGGCCAAGCTCGGGCATGGGAGAGAGACCGAAGTAGCTGGCCCAGCCGCCGACCTTGCGGGCAGCCTCGAGGGCCGCTGTCACGCGGTCGGGGTCGTTGAGGCGCGCCTGTTCCCAGCGTTCGAGGTCCACTTGGGCGAGGCGAAAGGGTAGACCCATGAATTGGTTGCTCGTCTCGAACTCGGCCCCAGCGGCTGCGTAGACATCGCCGTCGCCGGTGGCGTCGATGAACACCTTGCCGGCCACGGCCAGACGTCCCGATTTGCTCTCCAGAACCACGGCACGGACCGCTTCGTCTTCGGTAATGGCCGAGGCTACCCATACGTGGTGGAGAATTTTCACACCTGCCTCGCGGCAGACGCGGAGGGAGACCCATTTGAGCGCCTCGGGGTCGAAGAGGGAGCTGTCACCGCCTCCGCGGAAGACTGCCTCACCGGTGTCGATCATGCGGTCGCGTATCTCGCAGCCCAGGCCGCCAATGATGGGGCGCCCTAGGTCCGTGAAGCGCGGGAGAGCCAGTACCAGGCCGCCAGTGGCCAGGCCGCCCAGGCAACCATAGCGCTCGAGGAGGATAACACTCGCGCCGTTGCGGCCGGCAGCCGCGGCAGCTGCTGTGCCGGCTGGGCCGCCACCGCAGACCACCACATCCGCCTCCCAGCGCACAGGCACTTGGCGAGCGGGTTCAGTGACGAAGCGAGTTGTATCCTGGCTCATGGCTGATCCCCCCCGGGGAGACTTGATACTGAGAATGCCCAACGCCGTACATTGTAGCGCGTTGGGACGGGCACGGGCCAGTCCCCTCGGCCTGGGGGCATGGTCCAGGGCGGGATGCAGCGAGGTCCTAAGATCTTCCAGCCCTGGCAAGAAGAGGCCGGGCAGGCGGAAGGCGTGGATGAGCACCGCCGGCCCGGCCCCATCGCTCAAGCGGCTCTAAAAGATGACGAAGCGGCTCTTGGGCGCTCCACAGATCGGGCAGCGGTCATGCGGCTCGCCCTCGAGTGTGCAGCCACAGTACCCACACACGGCGATCTTGTCGTAGGGCGCATCGCCGCCAGCGTCCACGGCGTCCTTGGCGCGCTGGTAGAGCTCGCGGTGCTGCTGCTCGACCCTATAGGCATGGTCAAAGCTCTGGAAGGCCTTGTCTTCCTCCTGAGCCTCAGCCACGACCAAGTAGGCTGGGTACATCTCCTCGATCTCAAAGTTCTCGCCGCTGGCGGCGGCTGACAAGTTCTCACTGGTGCTGCTAACACCCCCCAGCACCGCCAAGTGGCGACTCGCGTGCACCTGCTCGGCAAAGGAGGCGGCCCTGAACAGTCGGGCTACGTTCTCCTTGCCCTCCTCCGCAGCCTTTTGCGCGAAGTTCAGATACTTCATATGGGCTTGGCTCTCGCCGGCGAAGGCGGCTTGCACATTCTCCTCAGTCATCTTGCGCATAACTTTCATCTCCTTGGGTTGAGTTTGCCCGGCGCCAGTGCTCTGCTTCGACGCCGGTAAAGACTCGACTGCGAGGGCAGCGTGAGGGCAGGCGCCCTTAGGGTCACCTGCCGTAAAACACGGGCTGCTGCTTGCCGTATTTCTTGCTCCACGGCTTGGGCTTCCTCCAGATTGTCGATCAGGCGGGCGTTGGCTTGCCTGCGTCCTGAGCCGTGTCGGCGCGGTGCGCGATGTGCATAAGGACCAGGGTGAGAGCGGCAGCCAGGACGACCTGGGGCACGAGCGTGGCACTACCCTGGAGACCAAGCCACAGGCCTAAGTTGGGCCAGTCGAGTGTGCCGCTCAGCAGTTGGCTCAGGCCTGCCTCTAGGACGTGGCTATTGGCGATGGCAGGCCCGGGCTCGGAGACTGTGGCAGCCCCCAGCCACGCGACGGCGACGGACCAGGTAGCGGTGACGGTGAGGAGCAGGCGCCAGACTAGGGAGAGGCCCTGGGGCAGGAAGATAAGACCGAAGGCGAGGAAGGGAAGCGCTGGGACGATATGGCGAGGGCCAAGGCAACTACCGCCCCACCACATGTAGTGGCCAGCGTTGTAGAGGAAGTAGGCGAGGAAGACGCCGAGGCAAGTTAGGGCCAAGCGGCGCGTGAGCAGCTCGGGTCTCCTCAGCGCCAGGATCAGGCCCGCGGCGGCAAAGACCAGGTAGGGCGAGAACACGAGGAGACCCTTGTCTCGCGAGAGGAGCAGCGCGACGGCCACGGCCGGGCGTGGAAGGGAGACCCATCCAGCGGGCCGTGCGAACTCAGGACTGGCTTCGAATTCGTACCCGAAGCGCAGGGGACTGCCGAAGCATGCCCAGTTGTAGGCAAGTTGCAAGGCGACAGGGGGCAGGCTTGCGGCGATGTAGAGCCCCAGGCGTCGGTAGCCTCTGCAAACCCCTAGGAAGGCGGCTACAGCCACATAGGAGATCAGGGCAGGGACCTCGGTGATGACGGCCAAACCGGCCAACGCCCCGGCGAGGGCGGTCCACAGACCGGGTTTGCGGGTGTCGAGACAGGCGACATAGGCAGCGGCTAGAGCGCAGAAGCCTGCGGCTGCCGCCGCCTGATGTCCGAAGAACAGCGTAGCATAGGGCCAGGCGAGGGTACCAAGACAGTAGAGAAGCGTGCACAAGAGGCGCGCTGTCAGGCACTCGGTGAAGTAGCCCGTAAGCGCGAAGAACACCAGTCCCAACACCAGGGTGGGGAGAGCGCTGGCCGTCCAGGTGGCCACAATGGCGCCAATACTGAGAGCAACAACATGCGCGGCGCCGGCAGCCTTAGATAGCCCATAGCCCAGGATATAGCCAGGGAGAGCAAGCAGTTGAGCGCCGATGGGCTTGTCACAGTAATAGTTGCCACTGCCTGGAGGATACTCTGCCTTGTCGCCCGTGCCCGCAGCGGCACCCGGGCGTAGGCGTAGGGAATGGTCGTGCACGATTGCGCGGACCATTGCCAGGCGAGTCATGACATTCCATCCGCCGCCCGCGTGGAGGAAGTAGAGATAGCAAACAGCAAGCAGAGCCGCCAACACCCAGTAAGAACGCTGAGCGGCTCTAGTAGTGAGAGGCCGCACGTGGCTTGAAGTCTCGTGGTTGCTCACTCTCAGATCGCCATGGACATTATACCTATACCTAATTACCTATATACCTAGCATCCAGTGGGCGACAACTTGAAGCTGAGATAGCAAATGCTCCGAAGATGGCTCAGTGCCGGCCGCGAACAGCTTCTACACGCCCCGGGGCCTTGGCGGATTCCAAACCAGAAAGCGGGGGAATTATGCTGGCGCATCTCTTGCAGGCCACCGAGGACCCACAGCGTCAGCACCGAGAGCAGCGACATGGCGAAGCCGACCTCCTAGCGCGCCCTTTCTTGCCGACGAGAACCACTCCGACCATCGGAAGGCCAGCGACACGCCCGGTGGCATAGAAGCTCAGATAAGTCTGGCGGGTGCGTTCTGGACTGAGCTCCAGCAGGTAGTTGGTGTGGCCTATCATCTCATCTGGCTGGTACCCGCGACACCACTGAGGACGAAAGCCATCAGAATCCACCAGAAGACGGTAGGCGTGCCCATGCCCACATCGAAGAAGCTGCCCGTCGCTTCCTTGGCCAGGAGGGAGGGACGCCATCTCCATGATGAGCACCGAGGGGTAAACAGACTTCGGAGATCACAAGGAGAAGAGCATCCGGCTGCCCGGGGCGTCGCTGAGGTAGCTCCAGAGCACGTTGCTGGGGCTGTAGGCTAGAACCCTGGCGGGGGAAATTGCGCGCCGGAATAGGTGAGGGCCTCGGAATCGTGATCTCTCACTGCCCCTGACATAGCCACGCGCCTTCATCACCCGCGGCCGCAAGGAAGGAGTCGCCCACAGCAAGGTCAATAGGAGCTTTGGTGGGCAGTGAGATGGAATCGAGGTTCTCGCCGGTGGTCCCGTCAAGAAGGAGTACCTGGCCTGAGAGGGTGCCGAGCGCGCAGCGGCTACCACCGCCTGGGGACGGGCCAAGGGAAGCCGCAGTTATTTTCGGCGGGAGCTTGCGGCTCCAGATCGGTGTTATGGTGCGGCCCACATCAAACAAAGCCACGACTTCACCCGTTGCCGCCACAGCGACGAGGCCACGGCGCGCCGGGAGTAGCCAAAGGGGTGTGGCATCTAACGGGATGTCGATTGTCGGGGCAGATTTGCGGAATACCTGTATCATAGTGGGTACGATACTCACCCATAATGCTTTATCTGTGATGGCGGTGGCTAAGGCATCGCCCTTCAGCGATAGACCTGTTACCGACTTGCCGTCCGCCGAAAGGCTGACAAGCTTCTGTCCGCGCACTGGGATCCACCACCGGCCGTCCCACCAGGCCGGGTGGGCGCAGGCCGGTGCGTGCAGATCGCGGCGCCAGAGCGAGGCACCAGTGGCCAGATCTATGCAGTAGACTATCCCGGAGCGGCCGCAAACCAATACCGCTCCCTTGCCGAGGGTGGGACAGCCTGCCAGCGGTTCGCCGATTGTGCTACGCCACCGCAGCTGGCGGTTGGAGAGAGTCCAGGCCGAGATGCTGCCGTCCACGCCGGTGAGCATTACTTGGTCGCCAGCGCTACCGATACAGCGCTCGGGGGGCGTGGAAATATGGAGCGGCTGTGACCACAAGGGCTGGGGGGCGCCTACGGGGTTCCATAGCCACAGGTCACCACTGGCGGTAAGCGTGGTGACATGGCCGTCGACCTGGGCCACCGCAACAGTGGGAACCTGCGAGAGTAGGGTGACAACGCGGGAGTACGGGTGGCGGAGCAGGAGGTATCCGCCACCCGCTATGACTGTCACCACCAGTATCCATATCGGTCGCTGCCTCGGCTTCATCGCAGTCGCCGGATTATAGCATTAGGCCTTGCCTAGGCAAACTTGCGGTGGGTTAGCGGGACCCGCACGCCTTCGGAGGTAGAGAGCAAATGCTCAGTCTGCTGACAATCACAATAGCGTTTTTCGCTGCTCCAGTGGAGATGGAGTTGCTGCTAGCCGACTTCGAAGGGCCGCCTGAGCCAGCGCTGACCGGCCAGAATCTGCCCGAAGGGTCAAGCGTTACCTTGTCCACAGACCAAGTCCACAGCGGGAAGAGATCCTGCAAGCTGCACTATAAGTATCCGGGCGTTCAGGGTATCTCCTACGCAGGGATCGTGTTGCAGGGACTGGTGACGCCGCTGGTAGGCGAGCCGAAGAGCTTTCACCTTTGGGTATGTGGCGATGGCATCGGCCAGAGCCTGCGCGTAAGGCTGCGGGACGCGACGGGGCAGACGCACCAGTACAACCTGGGTAAGCTTGACTTCGAGGGCTGGCGACAGCTCTCGTGTGGTCTGGCCACGGACCAGGGACACTGGGGCGGCGCCAACGACGGCAAGCTGTACCTGCCTCTTTTCTTCGAGGCGCTACTTGTAGACAGCGACATTGAACCGACGGAGAGCGACGTCTATTTTGACGATCTCACTTACGTGACAGTGGCTGAGCCCAGCGCGGCGCTGGCGGCTGAAGCCGATAGCGGGGCCTTCGGGAACGTGATCTTTGAGCAGGAACCGTGGCAGTTGCGTGTGACCTTGACCAATCGTCGGGCGGATGCCGCTCTTGTGGCGCCGGTCGTGCTGACCGCCACCGACGCGCGTGGCAGGGAGGTGGCGACGACCAGGGCGGACGTTAACATCGAACCGGGCCGTCGGACTACGCTGACGCTCAAGGCTCAGGGCGATGCACGGGGGCTGTTGATGGTGAAGGCCTTCAGCGGAGACACATTGTTGTATGAAGGGCGACTGGCAGTTCTGCCCGGTGCGCACGAACTCCAGCCGATTCAGAACCCCTTCTTCGGCGTCTGCACGCACTTCGCCCAGGGCAAGCATACGATCCCCGAAACGCTGCAGCTCCTACGGCGGTCGGGCGTCGAATTCCTGCGCGACGAGTTGTACTGGAGCGCTATCGAGCAGCAAGCTGGCCAATTCGTCTTCCCGGAGCGTTTTGACGCCTATATGAAGGCAGCCGCGGAAGCGGGTATCCAGCCGCTGATCGTGACTACCTACTCGAACGACCTGTACGACGAAGGCCAGGCTCCGCACACGGATGAGGGCCGTGCGGCTTATGCGCGTTACGTGACAGAGCTGATAAAGCGTTACGGCACGATCTGCCACCGCTGGGAGGTCTGGAATGAGCCCAACATCGGTTTTTGGCGTGGACGCAAGCCGGATCCCGGCGAGTACTTCGAGCTACTGAAAACGACCTACGAGGCCGTGAAGAAGGTAGACCCGGGTGCCACGGTGGTGGGCGTGTGCACAGCGGGTACGGATTTCAAGTTCATCCAGGGTGTGCTGGAGCGTGGCGGTGGGAGGTACATGGACGACCTGTCGACGCATCCCTACCGCTACCCGCGCTCGCCGGAGGCAAGCCGTTTCGTCGAGGAGCTTAGGCGCACCTATGCGCTCATGGAGCAGCACGGCATGGGTGGGAGGAAGCTGTGGCTGACGGAGATAGGCTGGCCAACCCAGCAAGACCCCCGCGGTGTGGATGAGCAGACGTCGGCCAACTACTTGGTGCGCATGTACGTACTGGCGCACTCGGAGCCCTACGTGGCTGGTGTGGCTTGGTATGACTGGCAGGACGACGGCCCAGACGTCAAGTACAATGAGCACAACTTCGGCATCACTAAGTGGCAGACCAACGAGGCAACGGCCGGGCTGGTGGCCTACTGGGTGATGACGCGACACCTGTCAGGCGCGACGCTGGTGCGCCAGCTTCTGCCCGAGAACGAAGAGGACCAGCGCTACGCCTTCGTCTTCGGGCGTGGTGATGAGCAAACGATTGTGGCCTGGGCGGCAGAGGGCGAGGCTACGGCTTCGTGGGCGCTCGGCTGTGACAAGGTACGGCTGGAGTGGGCCGATGCGCAGGTTGAGGAGCGCGGGCTGATCGACGGGGTGCTGTCGCTGAGGCTGACGGGCACGCCCGTGTTCATCACCGGACGCTTTCGCAGGGCAGAAGCGGCGACACCCCTGCTGGAGCTTGAGCCGGCGCGGCGCTTCCTCGCCGCGGGCGAGCGGCTGAGCATCCTGTCCAGGATCGAGGCGACGGGGAGGAAGGCAATCGAAGGCGAGGTGCGGATGATACCTCCCGAGGGCTGGCGGGTGTCCGAGCGGGGCGCGCGCTTGAGTCTGAGGGTGCCGCGCGACGCTGCGCCGGGCACATACGTGGTGCGGGCAGAGCTGCGTTCGTCCGAGGGGGCATTGCTCGCCGAGGCCGCCACGTCCGTGCAGGTGGTGCTCCCTTTCGAGCTGACATGGGCGCCTGAGGCCTTTGAGCCTGCCGGTCACCTGAAGGCGCTGGCCCTGATTCGCAACCTGCGTGATGTGGTAGGCGGCGAGATAGCGATCGAGGCACAGTTGGCTTCTGGCGAGCAGGCTGTGGAGACACGCGTGCCGATGCCCAGGACGGGCGAGCAGGTTTCTCAGGCCTTCAGCCTTCGCCTGCCCGGGAGCCCTGGGCCTCGGGATTCGATACCCTTCATCTTGCGTGCCCGGTCAGGTGAGCAGGAAGCGACGCTCAAGAGTGACTGCCGGGTATGGATCGTGCACCGAGCGGCGCGAGCTCCGGTCATAAACGGTGACCTGAGCGATTGGGATGACCTCGAGGCAGAGGAGGTGGTGCTCCAGGCCTCTTCGGGCGACTTCGTAGACCTGGTGGACAGGGGGCCGCACGATGATCCGGTGGACTTCTCGGCGCGGTGTCAGCTGGTCTTCTCAGAGGAGGGGCTGCACATGGCCGTCGCAGCCACCGACGACCGCCACGAGCAGGGCTTCGAGCCAGAGGAACTGTGGCAGGGCGACTCGGTGCAGTTTGCTGTGGACCCGGGCTGTCGGGCCTGGCAAGCGGCGGCGCACGGCGAGGCCCTGGCATGGTATGAGGCGGGTATCGCGCTTGGCGCCCAGGGGACAATGTCCTTCCGGTGGCGCCCGGACCTTGGCCCCACGCAGGGGCTGAAGGCTGCCATGGTCCGACGCGAAGATGTAACGGTATATGAAGTCACGGTGCCCTGGAAAGAGATGGGCTTAGAGGCCGCACCTGAAAACTGGCTCCCGATTGGTTTTAGTCTGCTCATCAACGAGAACGACGGAGAGGGACGCGAGGGATGGCTGCAGTTGTTCGACGGGATAGGCTTTTCGAAGGACCCGCGCAAGTTCGGGGTGCTGCAGATGGGGTACTGATGCCAGGCAGGTCGCGTCAGTTTGCCGTCGTGGTCAGCCTGGCCTTGACCGCAGCTTTTGCACTCCCTTCGCTTGGCGCAGCGCAGGAGGCTGATGCCTTCCGTGCCCACATACGCCACGGCCTCCAGTTCGTGCGGACGGGGGAGTACGACCGGGCAGTGGAGGCCTACGAGGAGGCTCTGGTGGTGGCGGCTGACGATGTGCAACGCGCCGAGGCCTTGCTAGGGCGTGCTGCCGCTTTGCGTCTTGCTCGCCGCGACACTGAGAGCCTGCAGACCTACCGCCGCGCGGCCGAGCTACCGGAGGCCACCGACTATCAGAGGACTGAGGCCTGGCGGGGTGTGGTCCGCGCAGCGGTGTCGCTGCAGGACGAGGCAGCTGAGCTTGAGGCCCAGCAGCGCCTGGCCCAGTGCCCGGGATTATCGGAGGCCGAGCGTGCGATGGCACTGGGGCGAGTGGGTGAGTTGTGGCTGTCCCAGGGGCAAGAGAACAAGGCCCTGGTCCAATTCCGCGAGCTGCTGGAGCAGTTCCCCCAGCAGCCCGGAGCGGTCTTGGCGCGTCGGCGGCTGCTGGAGTACTACGCGGTGCGGCGGGACGAGGTGCAGGTTGACCAGATTCTGGCCCAGGCGCGTGAGCAGAACCTCCCGGACGCCGACGCTCTGCACATCATAGCCGCCGAGGCTGCGGCTCGGGCGGACGACGTGAAGCGCGGTCTGGCCATCCTCGAAGAGCTACTGCGGATCCGGCCCTACTCCGCCGTGGCCTGGCAGCGCGCCTGGGAGCTGCACGAAGAAGCAGGCGACGAGGAAGAATTTCTGCAGCGGGTGATGGAGCGTGCTGCGGGTGACGTCG
>JAKORR010000417.1 GCA_029777735.1 Armatimonadota bacterium
AGAGTCGCTCCACCCGCTCCTCGATCAGCTCAGCTGGCAGGTAGCGCATGGAGCAGGTCCGCTCGGTGCTCCTCCCCCGGCAGGCGAAGTACGGATAGATGTTCCCCTGAGAGTTGCGGACGTTCATCTCGTAGAACCGCGTCCCACAACGGGCACAGAACAGCATCCCCTTCAAATAGTGGTTGTGAATGCGGTAGCGAGAGCCGGACTGGTTGCGGGAGCTGAGCAGCTCCTGCACCCGATCGAACGTCTGCTGGTCGATCAGCGCTTGATGCTCACCTTGGTACTCCACACCCTTGTAAGTCACGATCCCCAGGTAGTAGCGATTGCGCAGTAGCCGCTGGATCTGGCTCTTCTGCAGTGCCACCGGCACAGCGGTGCGCTGCCGTGGCCGGGAGCGCAGTCCCCGCTCGTCCAGTTCTCGTACCAGCTGCAGGATGGACCAGTCACCAGAGACGTAGAGCTGGAAGGCCAGTCGGACGAGTGGAGCCCGTTCTGGATCGGGAACAACCTTGGCCACGCCTCTGCCACCCATGCGGAAGTCACGTTCGTTCATGTAGCCGACGGGTGGAACACCCGGTGTACCGCCCAGCTCAGCCTTGCGCTGCATGCCAACGGCCACCCGCTGCCCGCTGTTCTTGACCTCGTACTCGGCGAACATGGCGAACATGCGGTGCATGAGCCAGCCCTGTGGTGAGGCGTTGTCGAACTGCTCCATGACGGAGACCAGTCGTGCCCCAGCAGCCTCAATCTCTTCTGCCAACTGGACGTCATCGACAGTGTTCCGAGCCAGACGATCGAGCTTGTAGACGATGACGTAGTCCACGGGTGAGGCTTGGATGTCCTGAAGGAGCCTCGCCAGCTCGACTCGACGGTCCCGCTTGCGGGCGGAGACACCCTTCTCCTTGTAGACCCCGACCACCTCGGCATCCAGCCGGTCGGCATGGGCGCGGCAGATGTCTTCCTGGGCACTGAGCGACAGCCCGTCCTCGTTCATCCAGGTCTGGACCTGCTTCTCCGTACTGACCCGCAGGTAGATCACGGCTCGCTTCATCGAGCTGCCTCCGCTCGTCTCGTGCTCGTCATCAGGACTACCAGCTCCGGCTCCCGTGTGCCGAGCGCGAGGTGAGGATTGGGAGCCGCTCATGGTCAGGCCGCTCCTGCAAGGGCGGGCTCATGGTCAGTCAGATCAGGCCGCCAGCCAGTCCTCTCGTAGCGGCGTCCGTTGCGCCCAC
>JAKORR010000418.1 GCA_029777735.1 Armatimonadota bacterium
GGGGCCCGGCCCAGCGTCAGCCACCAGGTTGGTCTCGCGCCCAAGCGCGTCGCTAACAGCCTCCCAGGGCACGGTCTCCGGCCTGCGCTGGCGCTGTCGATAGTGCGATATGTGCGTGTTAGCCACTATGCGCAGCACCCATGCACGAAAGTTGCTGCCTGGCTTAAACTGGTGGAAGCTCATATAAGCCTTGACTAGAGCTTCCTGCGTCAAGTCGGCGGCCTCCTCACGATCACAAGTCAGACGATAGGCTGCGCGGAAAACCGCCTTATAGTGATCCCGAGCCAGCTTCTCAAATTCTCGACGGCGCGAAGCCTTAACTTCACTCCGCATCCCCGGCAGCCAGCCAGCCAATCCCCCACACCTCCGAAGGACTGCCGTGTCATCTAGAGGAAACGCACGGCAGTGCTGAGTTAGTTCCTTTGTAGGATCAGGTGCGTAGATCTTGCCTGAGTGTTCTTAGAATACCACTGGGGCTGACAAGTGCAACGAGCTTGGGCACAGGCCAGACGAAGTGTTTTTGTTGCCGCGCCAGAGCACGTGCGAGTTGCCGGACCTACTGGCTCCTCTCATCATCCTGGGCAGCATCTACGGCCTCATCCCCATACCTACCGAGGTCGGGGCGACAATTGTCGTATGCACCTCTCCTAGACCTGCTTATCTATCGCCGCCGCTGGCTGAAGGAACTGGGGCCGGTGCTCGCGGAGACGGCCACGATTCGGCACAATCATGTACATCATTATCTGCGCGGTGCTCACGGCTTCGACCTTGAAGCCCCTTCTTCGGGCCATTCTTCTCTGCCGTGGGCTGTCTTGGGTGGGCCTTCGGCTTTTCGAGTGAGGAATGGAAAAGTTCGTGTGGTCTTTGGGCGGCTCGGTACGAGGCTCAACCTGCGCCTCCACCTGGACAACGCGGGCCTCAAGCTGTTCGGCACAAGCCCGCTGCAGTTCGACGACCTCCTGCTGGCACAGGATAATCTCAATCAGTTCGTCCTTCGACAGCTTCTCAAGCTGCTCGCGAGTCGTGTGTCACATAACTGTCACTCCTGCTGCAATGGTGGCTGTGAGTGCAGGCTTCAGTACTCAAGACAGAGCCGTGCCCGAAAAGTTCTGCCGTTGTCTTGACAATCTTGCGAGGAGGTACACTCTACCCGTGAGCCAAGTCGCAAGGTGAGTAGTTACGCTCCGGCCTTCCCTACCCGCCGAACCGCGTGGGCGTTGCCTATGACGCTCAGGGCAATATCACCCAGATGCGCCACGACGATGTGGTGA
>JAKORR010000039.1 GCA_029777735.1 Armatimonadota bacterium
ACTTGGAGAAGCTGTATGCCAAGTACTGGCAGAGTTTCGACGAACAGAGCGGGTTCTGGCGGAAGAACGTGGGAAGAGGCCACGCTCAGCGGCCACGGATCGATCTCTTCCTCCAGCACTACCTGGCGATGATGAGTGAGGACGAGATCGGCGCGTCCCATATCTTCGCGTCCTACAAGGAGTTTTGGGCGAGGGAGACACCGGGCGAGGGACCGGAGGAGCGTATGCGGCAACTCCACGACTACGCTCAGATCTTCCGTGGGTTTGAGGAGTCCGCCAGCACGACACCGCGGGGTCGTTTCCTCTACCGGGTCCGTGCCATGGACATGACGACCGTCTATCCGCTCCTGCTGCACCTCTGCGCTCGTACCGATGTTGCCGAGGCGTCTCTGGAGCCCATCTGGCAGGACATCGAGTCTTTCCTCGTGCGTCGGCTAGTTTGCCGTCTCTCCACTCGCGGGTACAATCGGCTCTTCCTTGACTTGATTACCATCGCCCGCAGGAGCGACGCGCCTGCTTCGGTGATCCGCCAGTGGCTCCTTGACCAGACCGCCGAAGCGAATCGTTGGCCAACGGACGAGGAGTTCGAGCGGGGTTGGCTGTCGCTACGGGCGTTCCAGGATCTGCTCCGCGCAAGGCTACGGATGATCCTGGAAGCGCTTGAGGCGCAGCTTCGCACCGACTTCTCTGAGGATGTCGTTCTCCGCAGCACTCTCCAGGTCGAACACCTGATGCCCCAGGCGTGGGAGGAACACTGGCCGCTGCCGGCCGCGACCGATGGGGCCGAGGGAAGAGACCGGCGAGAGGAGTTGATCCACAGGTTTGGCAACCTGACGCTGCTGACTAAGAAGCTGAACCCGGCCGTCTCCAACAGCGCGTGGTCGAGGAAGCACGAGGAAATCCAGAAGCACAGCGCTCTTGCCTTGAACCGGCAGTTGCTGCATGAGACGATCTGGGACGAAGAACGCATCGAGGAGCGCACTCGCAACCTGTTCAAGGTGGCGTTACGCGTGTGGCCGAGACCTGAGCCTGGCAGTTCAGCCACTACCAGCCCTCGGTAACCTGCCCGGCTCCAGCGTACGGGTCCCTGGCGAAGCTCCCGAGGGCGCCGAGCCAGCCGCCGTTCGGGCAACAATCACTTCCGTGACAGGGCCGCGTTTGCCTTCCGGGCAGAGGCGCCAGGAACGGCAGGCTGGCCCGTTTGCGATGGGCAGCACCCCATGGGTGGGAAACCCCTCTCATTGGCCGATAGTGGCTCAGGAGAGGCCATTCCGGTGTGGTGCCGGCGTCCCCCAAGTTGCATAGAATGCTGCTGGCTGCGCGTTATCCGCCAACGATCCGGTGGGTCCGGGAAGAACGGTTGGCGCGTCCGCCTTGCGAGTCCGGTGATGGACTCGGGAATATCGGGTTTGCTGCAGTCGTGCGTTCACTGGTCAAGCAGCCCGATGACCACGCGACCTTATTCCGAGGCTCCGATCTTGCCCTTGCCTCGGCAGGCAGGGCAGTTTCCCGGCGCGAACGCCCATCCGGTACTGCGGCATGTGGTGCAAGGGCCTGATTGCTCCGTCGGCCCGCCTGGACGCTGCAAGCCTGTCCCCAGCAGAAAGGTGGCCTGGCCGGTTCCGTTGCAGACGGTGCATCTCAGTCCGGGGTACTTGGTGGGAGTGCCTTTGCACACTGGACAGGTGAGGGGAACCCATCGGAAGTCGTGTCCGCACTTCGCACACGACGTTGCCCCCCACTTCACGCTCTCCCGGCAGTACGGGCAGAGCGCCTCGTACCTCTCTTCGTAGGACATATCTCGGCGCTCTTTGGCGGCGACGTCCCGCCAGACCACCGGCTTGCGGGCCAGGGAGCACCCGGCAAGCAGCACCAAGGCCCCGACAAAGCCGCACATACGGCGCATGGGTCTCCTCCCCTTCATACCTGGTTGTCCCGCCCGGCTGCCTGTTGGGCTGCGATGCCGGCATTGACGGCGACAAGATAGGCGCCGGCCAGCCGAAGGTATCGGGCGTTGCCGGCGATCCCTGCCTTCTCCATCACCTGAAGAGCCGTCTGCTTGATCTCCTGGCCGATGGGCGTTGATACGTCTATGCGGTCAACCAGATCGGCCAGTTCGCCGGAAGCCGCCCCTGCGAACCCAACGCCCGCCATGTAGGCCGCCCCCGCCATCAGGGCAGGCGTGTGCGGTACAGTGTCTCCAAAGTCGTAGAGGAACATGGCGATCCATCGGTCTATCGAGTCCTTCACCCCCGGTTGCTGCAAGGCGAGCCGGATGGTGTTCTCGTCTGGAGTGGGCAGCATCGGATCCCTCCTGCTATAGCCTCCGGTCTATTGCGGCCGGATGGGTTCGGGCGGGCATCCCTTCGAGATACGGAAGGCACCCTCGACTCCGCTGGGCAGGCGTATGTGAACAGTGTCGCCCGCGATCCTCACCACCGTATCCATGCCCTCGTCAAGCTGCGAATGGCACCAACTGCAGAGCACCAAGGTGTTCTCAACGGTGTCACGGCCCGAATGTTTCAGGGCTTCGATATGTGCGACCTCGCTGAAGAGCCGGCCCGAGCGTGATAGGAAGAAGGGCGTCTGGCACAACTGGCAGCGCGGAAGGTTCTCTGCTTGACGTGCCTGCCGGACCTTGGCGTTACGCACGATCACGGCCGTGGAACGGAACACACGGCGGGCCTCTTCGTCGCCCTCCGGGGCGTGTTCGGCCAGGTACTCGGCTACCATTACGGCGCTCTTCTGTTTCGCCTTCAGTTCGCTGGGGCCTTGAGGAACCTGGAAGAGAGACGGTTGGGCTATGGCCGCCTTCTGCCCCCTATCGAGCCGCGTTTCCTCGCTCATCACTACGCGACGGATCTCGCCGGTCGTTTGGTCTCTCAACTGCCGCAGAGCGTCCCTGGCGCCGAGTCGCCCAAGGGCGCAGACTGCGGCGAACCGGGCGTGGTCGTCGCTATCGTTCAGGGCGGTTCCGAGAAGGGCCGGCACACAGGTGTCGTTGCCCACTTCCCCCAGCGTCTCGCAGGCGAACCTGCGAACATCGCCGATGGGGGCCTCCGCCAGGACTCGAAGGAGGGCCGGGGTCGCCTCCTTCACAAGCAGGCGCCGTGCCCCGATGCAGAGCCACTCCAGGACCTCCGGGTCGTCTTCGTGCCCCAGCCACCGGACCAAGAGCTTGCGGGCTTGGGCACAGGACGAATCCGCCAACGCCTTCGCGTGGAGTTGGCGTTGTGCCGCCGGCCAACGGCCCTCTCTGCTACCGGCCGCAAGACCGGCAGTAGTGTCCAGAAGGCGCCGAATGGTGCTGAGCGGATCCGAGGGCACCCGTCACTCCTTGACAAAGGTCCGGTTCAGGACCTTTCCGCCCGGCAGATAGTCGGCACCGACGATTCGGTTCCCCTCGATCCGGCCCCGGTAGCGAACACTCCCAACGACTGTCTCGCACAGAATGTCCACCCGGTCCCCCTGAATGATGCCGGTACTGATGGGAACTGGGTTGTCTACTCCCGGCATGATCTGCCGGCGGGTTCCGGTGACCTGGGCGCCGGACTGCACAAGCATGAACTCCCACTTCTGCTGGAGTTGCGGTTCGTCGCACACCCAGGAACCGGTAACGTCAACGGTTGGGGTTGTCGGCGAGCCTGCGCCCGGCGAAGGTGCAGAGGCGGCGGGAGAGAGGTCTCCCTGTCCCTTGCTGGACGGCGCCCTCCGGCCCGGAAGAGCTACCGCGACAATCAGCGCCCCGGCGAGAACACCGATGATGCCCACCAGTACCAACGTGGTCTTGCTCTGGCCATTCATAGAGATATGATCCTGCCCCGATTTCGTGGACAGTTTGCTACACAGCACTGACCAGGCTCTCGTACTCGTCCGGCGCCATGTAGCCGAGGGCTGAGTGCAACCGTTTCCGGTTGTACCACGTCTCGATGTAGCGGAAGATCTCCAGCCGGGCTTCTGCCCGGGTACCGAACACACGGTTTCCGATCAACTCGGTCTTGAGCGTATGGAA
>JAKORR010000419.1 GCA_029777735.1 Armatimonadota bacterium
GGACCGGCAGGGCCCGGGCTGCTTCTGGTCGGCTAAGGTGCCGACCGCCCACCTTCCAATGTTATCCCCCGCTGGAATCAACAGCCGCGCACCGTGTTGCGGCCGAGGAACGCCTTTGCCCTCCCACGCCCCTACCCCCTTTCCCCACGTCGGGGGATGTGCGCGGTTCTGAAGCCATTATGCGCCACTCACGGCCCCTACCCGAGGGGCAGCGTCGCGCTTCATCCAGGTGAATCTTCGTCGCTCGCGTCTTCCTCCGCCTCTTTGGCCTTCTTCGCCTGAGCCTCCGCGCGAGCCCGTCCAGCCGCCGCCAGTACCTGCCCACGTAGGCTCAACAGCCATTCGGCGGCCACATCCCGCGGCGTCATCCCTTCCCCGTACCCCTTGGCATCTTCGATAGTCGCGAGCAGTATCCGCTCCTGGCCCGCATACAGCCCCCATCCCTCGGCGCTCTGCGCCACGCTCAGATCCGACGGTAGGATGGGCCTCGAGAGCCACTTCTCGATCACGGCTTGGGCCGTCCTGGCGCGCTGAGCCGGTGTCTGACCACCCGCCTTGCCATAAATACGCGCGACGACCAAGTTGTCCACCAGGATCTGGCCATAGGGTTTCCCCTGCCCTGACACATCACGCACTTCCTGCGCTTGGATCTCCATCTCGATCAGCCGCGGCGCAGAGAGCTCAGCAATCTGCTCCTCCGTCGCCGGCTTCAGCGAGCCTGTCACCAGCGCACCGAAGGCGGAAACCAAGTCCTCGTGGGCCCAGTTGAAACCCGCAGGCATCTGGAACACCACGACCTTCTCGACTCCCCCCTGCGGGAAGCTCACTGCCGCCTTGCCGTCAAACTGAATCGTCATGCAGTCCAGCCCGGCCTCCTGCCACTTCTTCGCGCCCTCCGGACTCCCAAAGTCGATGATTTCTACCTCTACCTTGTCCTTGTACTGAGCGCCCAGTTGCTCCAGCAGGTCCACCGTTGGCTGCTGGCAGCCAGAGGTGACGTTGATGTAGGCGGTCACCTTGTGTTTGCTCCCAGTGGCTGCGGCTCCTGAGCCTTCGCTCTCGGGTGTGGCGGCTTGTCTGCAGCCGCCCATTGTGGCGAAAAGCACCACAAGGACGACACCCACAGCGATGGAACGGGTGAAATGGATCATGTTTCGTCCCCCTCTTGCACCTCGCCCTCGCGCAGCCGCACGATGCGCGGAACCGCTGCCAGGGCTGAGACGTCGTGGCTGGCCATGATGACCGTGCGACCC
>JAKORR010000420.1 GCA_029777735.1 Armatimonadota bacterium
AGTGCGCGAACACCTCCCTCTTGCACAAAAAGATGCACATAACTCCTCCTCACCCCTTCCGGCTGCTGGGGCAGCAGCCTCTCTCCCCTCTCCCTAGCCTCGCCGAGGTCGCTGTGCGACCATCGCCCGAGGCGGGCGGCGTAGGTCGGGCATCCTGCCAGTAGTGTCTAATAAAAATGTATAGGTTTGTGCAGGTACTAACGATGCACCTCCAGAAATAGGTGTGTGCTGACATCAGCCCCACTTGGGAGGTGCATCCCATGAGCAAGTCTAACGGCCGTCGCACACCCTCCACGCGTACCATGTATCGGGCCCTTCGCCATCTGTGTCTGAAACCTTTGCGTCAGGGCGTGCAGGCCAGCGGCGCCGACCGTTATGTCAAGTACTACCAGAGCCGAGACTTTGCCCTGTCGCTGATCTGGTACTTCATCCTGGGCCTGCACAGCCTGCGCGAACTGCACGTGCGTCTGAGCGAAGACCGGCATCTGACCGAGTTGAGCAGCATGCGTGGTATCAGCAACTCCCAACTGGCCAACCTGCTCCGGGATCGCCCCGTGGCGCTGTGGCAGGCGCTCGTGACCCAGCTCTACGCCCAAATACGGCCCTTGGGCCGACGCCTGCCGTGCCCGACCTGGGCCCTGGATGCCACCTTCCTCACCTTGGGCTGCCGGCTGTGGGCACGCCAACTCGGCCAGGAACTGCAGCCGGAGAATGCCGGCGTCAAGCTCTCCACTATCATCGACCTCCAGACCTGGGCGCCGCGGCGCACCCACGTCTCGTGCGGCAGCGGCCATGACGCCGAACATACCGATCAACTGCTACCCAGTGATGTCGTGATTGCCGGCATCCTGCTCATCATTGACCGCGGCTACCGCAAGTACCAGTTCTTCCGCGACCTGATCGCCCGGCACGTGGACTTCATCACCCGCGCTTGTGCCACCGACGTCTTCCGCCCGGTCGCCTCCATGCTCCCCGATGACGCGCACCCCGAAATCGTGGCCGACGAACTCGGCTATCTGGGTGGCACTCGCCAGCAGCCGATCAGGGTGCGGCGCGTGGTGCTGCGCACCCACAACGACGACGAAGTGGTCTTCCTGACCTCGGTCCTGGACCTGTCCGCGGCCCAGATCGCTCAGCTCTACGCCCGGCGCTGGGACATCGAGTCCTTCTTCCGCTGGCTCAAGGGAAGCGTAAACCTCAAGCGCCCCTTGGGTTACAGTCTGCAGGCCGCCGAGCACACCATCATGGCGGCGTTGGTGGTCTACCTGCTGGCCCTGCTGCTGGCCGAGAAGACCACCCACCCCCAGACCGGCAAAGTCACCGTGCACATCACGACCGCGCTGCAGCGGCTGCGCGCCCGCTTCCACGACAAGCCCACAGCGCACGATCTCCACGCGCTCGGGTTTTATTAGACATTACTGGCTTCCAGCCCGACTCGTCTTCCGAACCCTTGTCGCGGGCCCGGTGTCGGGCAGGATGCCCGACCTACGCGGCCCGCCTCGGACGATGGTCGCGCAGCGACCTCGGCGAGGCCAGGGAGAGGGGAGGGCGGCTGCGCCGCAGCC
>JAKORR010000421.1 GCA_029777735.1 Armatimonadota bacterium
GACTCGGAGAAGTTGTTGACATAGGGAGACGGGATGTATGGACAATAGCACACAGGGGCTGGCGCAATCCTTCGGGGTCCACCAGCTCCTCTTGTTTACCGGCGACGGGGCGGGGAGCTGCAGCATGTCTTGCCGCTACTGCTTCATAGCCAAGCAGGGCCCGCTGCGGGTTATGAGCCCGGAGACTCTGCGCGACGCCATGACGTTCCTGGAGACGTTGACCGACGAGCCCGGACTGCACTTCTTCGGGACCGAGCCGACCATGCAGTGGGATCTGATCGTCGAGGCCCGCAGGCTGCGTCCAGGCTGGCCGATATCTTTGACGACCAACGGCCTACTACTGACGCCTGAGCGGATCGGCTGGATGGCTGACAATGACGTCAAGGTCTACGTCTACTCCATCGACGGCGGGGCTCTACATAACCGCCATCGTAGAGACGCGCGCGGTCGCTGGACGTGGGGACGCGTGGCGGGAAACTTGCGCTACCTGGCTCAGACGCAGGGCGACTGGGTGACGGCCCGGGCGACATGGACGCCCGATGACTATGATCTCGTGGGCCGGTTCGCGGCGCTGGAGGCTCTGGGAGTCCGCAGCATTCAGGTAGTGCCGGACATTGAGGCTGGCGTGGAGTGGGACGAGCAGCGAGTCGAGCAGGCATATCTGGAGCTAGGCGAGCACTACAAGTGGCGACTTACGCCGAGCCGGTTCGTCAACTCCATGGTGGACTCTATTGCATCGGACAAGCCAAAGCCGGGTTATCCGTGCAATGCCGGGCACGGATACTGGACCGTCATGCCCGATGGCGAACTTCGCACGTGTCAGCGTGGAGAGAGGATCGGCAGCATCTACGAGGGGATCACAGACACCGCGCCCCTATATGAGAGCGAGCTGTGCGCTCAGATCGTCAACAGTCGCCAGCCGTTGAAGCCAGAATGCCCCGAATGTGTGGCCTTCGGGCGCTGCCCGGGCGTGGGGTATTGTTCCGCAGCCAACCGGGCCGCTGGCAACCCGGCGATACCCACCGAGGCGCATTGCCAGCACCTTCGGGGGATGGTCAGGGCGTGCCAGGTATGGGCCGAACGCCGGCCCGCGCCGACTGGTCGGGTGATCCAAGACAGTGTGTTGGGGGTGGTGTACGGTGCGGCTGAGAAAAGCGCCTGAGACCGTAATGAAGGTGCTCGATGAGGCTCCGCGGGCTGAGCCGGAGGGCGAAGGAACGCTCAGGACCATGGGCATGCGGACGATGGGTCTCGACGGAGACCCGCCGCCGGAAGAACCGGAGGCCGTGGAGTGCGACGTATGGGTAGATCTCGACGGCAACCCATGCGCATGGAGCCCAGTAGGGTCAGGTGTGATAGCCATCGAGATTGGCGAGAAAGACGAA
>JAKORR010000040.1 GCA_029777735.1 Armatimonadota bacterium
AAGCCAGAGGGCGCTTGTCACCTGCCTGTGTTCTGTTCTCACCGTGCGCCGCCGGCGGCATTCGTTCTCGCTGCTCATCTCGCGCCCTCCTCCCCTCACGGCTTCATCACCGGCATGACCACGTACCTGTATCCCTCGTCTTCGTCCCGGATCAACACCGGCTTGCGGTTGTCGGTGTAGCCGATCCGCACGTCCTTGCCTGTCGCCGCCTTGAGCGCGTCCCGCAAATACCGGGGCCGCAGCGCCACAGCCATACTGTCGTGCCCCTCCGCACAGTCGCTGAAGATTACCAGTTCCTCCCGCGCCTCGCCCACGGCAGGATTCGTGGAGGTGATAAGGAGGTGGTCGTGGGTGTCCTCGTCGAGCGTAAGTTGCACCGCCGCCAGATCATCGACACACATCACGCTCACACGCTCGATTGCACCCAGCAGCTCGTCACGGTCTGCTATCACCCACGTCGGGATACTGGATTCATTGGGCATGACCCGCTCCACGTTCGGGAACTCGCCTTCCAGCAGCCGAGAAAGATACCTGACGCTGCCGGCCACGACCTGCGCCCATGAACCGCCCAGAACGAGCTGCACCGCCTTGCCCGGAGCCTTCGTGATCTCGCCCAGGAACCTGGCCGGGAGCACAGTCTTTGGCAGCTCGCCTGCCGCTTTCACCTTCCTCGCCGCACACCTGAAGCTGTCCGTCGCCGTCATGGTCATGTCGCCATCCTTGACCTCCATGAGCACTCCAGTGAGCACCGCCCTGGAATCATCGGCGGCCGCTGCGAACGACACCTTGCTGATTGTCTCTTTGAGCACGTCCATGGGCAGTGTGATGCTCGCGCCCTCTGCTGTCGGGAGCGCCGGGTAATCCTCGGCCTTCATGACATGCAGGTCAAACACCGCCCGGCCTGCCTGAATCTTCGCACTTCCGTCCTTAATCTCGATGACCACATCGCTGTTCGGCAGCTTCTTGGCGATCTCGAGCATCTGTTTGGCGGGCAGCACAGCTTCACCCTCAGCCTCCAGCGTGGCGAACATGCTAGCTTCGATCGCCATCTCCAGGTCGTAGCCCGTCACCGTCACACCATCCGCACTGGCCCGCAGCAGGACGCCATTGAGTACCGGGATCGCGGGCTTACTCGTCACAGCCCGCACTGCCCTGCCCAAGGCCTCCAACAGGGCCGTCTTGTCTGTCAAGAGCTTCATGCCTTATTACCTCCTTCGGGTTCTTCGGGTTCTCGGCATTCACTCCGTCCCTTTACCAGCTCCTCCGCTGCATTGAAAACAGGGCTCCAGTTCGACGCCTTGATTGTCGATCAGCCAAGCGTGGGTCACGCGGTCCCCCTCGCCCGGCCAGTCATCTCCCGCAGCCGCCTGATCGGATCGTCAGGGCCCAGGCCCCTCTTGGCCCGCTCCTGCTCCCAGCGCTTCTCCCACGGCTCGCCGCGGATTATCGCCAGGACCAGCCACAGTGGCCTTTTCAGCTCCTTGGCCAGGTATTCCGGCGCGTCGCCCTCGGCATGCCAGCGCCGGATGAGCTTCGCCGTGCTATCCGTCAGGGGGCGATACTCCCCGCCCCAAAGCAGGAGCTTGTTGCGCTGCCCTGTGGTCAAGGTAAACAGCCCGAGCTCCCGTTGTCGCTTCAAGATCTCCCCGACCCGCCGATGGTATCCGGCCTGCCCCAGGAGCTTGTCTATGTCGAACGCGGGTTGGCCCATCAGCCATGCCTGCATGATGATATCGTCCTCTTCCTCCGTCCACGGGGGCCCGGGGATCTTGCACAGATCGGCTTTGCGCATGATTTTGACCAGGTCATGCTCCGCGCCTATCTCGGTCAGGCGCTCCAGCGTCGCTAACGGGCCTCCTATCGGGTAAACAGCTCGCAGAATCTCGATCTCTTCAGGCGTCCATCTATGCCACAAAGCGATCCCACCACCTTCCGGGTATCTTAAGCTCCCGCCTCAAGTGCGCTGGTATCCTGGGCCGTGCCCGGCGGGTCTCGCGGAACGGGCATATGAGGTGGCCCATCACGAAGGCCGTGAGCTCCGGCATCTTCTGCGCTACCGGATGTCCACATCCGTCGGCG
>JAKORR010000422.1 GCA_029777735.1 Armatimonadota bacterium
ACGTCGCACTCCACGGCCTCCGGTTCTTCCGGCGGCGGGTCTCCGTCGAGACCCATCGTCCGCATGCCCATGGTCCTGAGCGTTCCTTCGCCCTCCGGCTCAGCCCGCGGAGCCTCGTCGAGCACCCGCATCACGGTCTCAGGCGCTTTTCTCAGCCGCACCGTACACCACCCCCAACACACTGTCTTGGATCACCCGACCAGTCGGCGCGGGCCGGCGTTCGGCCCATACCTGGCACGCCCTGACCATCCCCCGAAGGTGCTGGCAATGTGCCTCGGTCGGGATCGCCGGGTTGCCGGCCGTGCGGTTCGCAGCGCTACAGTAACCGACTCCAGGGCACCTGCCGAAGGCCACACATTCGGGGCATTCGGGCTTCAGCGGCTGTCTGCTGTTCACGAGCTGCGCACACAGGGTGCTCTCGTAGAGCGGAGCTGCATCTGTGATCCCCTCGTAGATGCTGCCAATGCGCTCTCCGCGCTGACAGGCGCGCAGCTCGCCGTCGGGCATGACCGCCCAGCAGCCGCGCCCGAAGTTGCACGGGTAACCGGGCTTGACCTGGCCCGTAGCAATCGCGTCCACCATCTCGTCCACGAACCGTGACGGCGTCCGGCCCCACGCGTAGTGCTCGCCGAGCTCCAGGTAAGCCTGCTCGACGCGCTGCTCGTCCCACTCGACGCCAACCTCGATATCCGGCACAACCTGGATGCTGCGTGCTCCCAGGGCCTCCAGCGCCCGGAACCGTCCAGCCAAGTCGTAATCGTCTGACGTCCACGTCGCCCTGGCCGTCACCCAGTCCCCCTGCGACTGCACGAGATAGCGCAGGTGCTCTGCCACCGTGTCCCATGTCTCACGGCCTCGGGTATCGCGTCGATGGATGTGATGGCCTGGCCCTCCGTCGATGGAGTAAACATAGACCTTGATATCGTTTTCGGCCATCCAGTCAATCCTCTCCGGTGTGAGTAACAAACCATTGGTCGTCAGACTGATCGGCCAGCTCGGACGCAGCCTGCGGGCCTCGACGATCAGGTCCCAGTTGACCGTAGGCTCAACCCCGAAGAAGTGCAGGCCGGGCTGATCAGTTAGGTCCTCCAGGAACGCGATGGCGTCGCGCAGAGTCTCCGGGCTCATAACCCGCAGCGGGCCCTGCTTGGCTATGAAGCAGTAGCGGCAAGACATGCTGCAGCTCCCCGCCCCGTCGCCGGTAAACAAGAGGAGCTGGTGGACCCCGAAGGATTGCGCCAGCCCCTGTGTGCTATTGTCCATACATCCCGTCTCCCTATGTCAACAACTTCTCCGAGTC
>JAKORR010000423.1 GCA_029777735.1 Armatimonadota bacterium
CTCGAACGTTAGGCCGCGCGAAGCCACTGCTGCACAAGTTCGCTGCAGTCTTGAGCAGCCAAATGCCAGTGCCTGCGTTCAGCACCGCAGAAGTTCGGACGAGTAGAAGTCGTGGTTGTGGTTGGCGCTTCGCGCCGCGCGGCTGAGGCCGCAAGTCAGTCCAGTGGAGGCCGCCAGAGGCGGCCACCGTGCGCCGAGAAAGTTCGTGCGCTCGAAAGAGTTCAGGGTTCGGTTCGTAGGCATCGCGGTTGTGAGGTCCGGTCTCCGTGCCGTGAGGTTCATCCCCAGCACTGCGCAGTCACGCAGCGCCTGCCGTCTTGCCGGGCTAGCCGCGGCGGGAGTAGTCGTGGCGGGCAAGCAGGCCTTGGTCAAGGTGGTCCGCCACCTCCTGCGCACATCAGCGCGGCCTAACCCCTCGCTCAAGGCCGAGTCCCAACAGCCGTATGCCTGGCCGGCGCAGCCGTGTCTGTCTATCATCGGCTGCGCCGGCCAAGCATCCGTCTGTTGCGCCCGGCCTTAGCTCGAACGTTAGGCGCCGCAATCACCACCACCGCGACTCGCGGTCGCCAGGAGGTTCTGTTCATGGCCGAAGCCAAGACAAAGGCCACGTCGGTAAGCGTCGAGGAGTACCTCGCTTCGAAGGCAAGCCCCGAGCAACTCACTGACTGCAAGGCCTTGATGGTGTTGCTGAAGAAGGTCACGAAGCAGTCGCCCAAGATGTGGGGGCCAAGCATCGTCGGCTATGGCAGCTACAGCTACAAATACGACAGTGGCCGCACTGGTGAGTCATGCCTCACTGGCTTCGCGGTGCGCGGCAAGGAATTTGTTGTCTACCTCATCGCGGAGAGCCAAGAACAACAGGCTCTCCTGGCCAAGCTCGGGAAGCACAAGATGGGCAAGGCATGTCTGTACTTCAAGCGCCTCGCAGACCTGGACGCCACCGTACTGGAGTCTCTGGTATCAGCCTCGGTGGCGGAGACCAAACGCCGTCACACCGTGGCGGGCGGCGCCTAACCCCTCGTTCAACCCCCGACCCGCTGCGGCAGCCGGTGTAAGCCCGGTCCGCGGCACTCGTGCTATTTTCGCGCACC
>JAKORR010000424.1 GCA_029777735.1 Armatimonadota bacterium
CCGGGAGTGGACGCGCGCCCAGGTGGAGCGCTGGGAAAAGGAGCACCCTCCTCTGACGGAAGAGGAGGCCTACCGGCGCTACGCGGCGACGCCGCCCACGGATGAGGAGCTGACTGCAGAGTTCCCTGACCACATCGCGCCTTTCGGCCTCGTCGCCTCGGGCAAGCCGGACCCTCAAGACGCAGCCAACGTTCTCATTCGCTATTGCCCCTTCTGCCAGTCGCGCGCGCTCTCCATCCAATACGACCGCGC
This sequence comes from Armatimonadota bacterium, assembly GCA_029777735.1. Classification (GTDB taxonomy): domain Bacteria; phylum Armatimonadota; class Zipacnadia; order Zipacnadales; family FEN-943; genus JAKORR01. The sequence continues at coordinate 253 of JAKORR010000424.1, forward strand.
CAATGCCTATCACGCCGTCACCGCCTGCTGCAAGACCCACCTCTACGGACGCGAGCAGGACTTTCCCGCGGACTACGCCTTGAAACCCAACTCCGCGGCCCGCTTCCCCCACCTGGACGGCACAGTGAAGGAGGTGCCCTGCACGCTCTATCGCGACCGGGATGGGGTGGTGTGGCAGCTTTTCATCGGCACCCTCTTTGCCCAAAGGCGCTGGCTCGAGATCGGCTGCAACCTGGTTGATAGCTACTGCAAGCTCTTCCGAGAGACGGCGGATCCCGTCTACGCGCACAAGATCGCGGTGATCCTCGACAAGGTAGCCGACACTTACTACGGCCTGCCCCTCTGCTTCGAGAACGAGCTGGCCAAGGGGAAAGATGGCAAGCCCCTCACGCGCGCCGAATGGGAGGCTGTGCCCCGGCCGGCGATCTTCGAGGTCTCCTACCTGGGGGGATGGAACCGGCGCACGCCGATCTTCAATCGCGGTTGGATCAACATGAGCCGGGAGCATATCTGGGTGGAGCCGTTTGCCCGCGTGCGCCATCACCCCGCGTTCCGTGCCTACTCGCAGAAGCGGTATGGCGACCCCGCGGCCCTTGATCAGAAGATCATGCGCAAGCTGATGCGCGAGCTGGCGCTCATGTTTAAGAGCGTCTTCTCGCAGAAGCTCATCACCAACTACCAGGAGGCGAACTATACCGAGCTCTTCCTCTTGGGCGTCCTGCTCCAGGACCAGGAGCTGATCGATTTCGCTGGCCCCAATCAGGAGCTGACCCTCTATAACCACCACTACCACGACGGCGTCAACGGCGAGGGCGCGCAGAACTACATGGCGATGCTCAACAGCTACTACTATCCCTACCTGCGCAACCCCGAGGGATGGCTGGAGCTATATCCCGATTTCCTCAAGGACCATCCCTTCTTCGGCCCCGCGAGCACGGAGCTCAACCGGCTTGCCACCGTGCGTGGCATCCACCTGGAGTTCGCCGACCAGCACGAGTACGCGTGGCGCCCGCCG
>JAKORR010000006.1 GCA_029777735.1 Armatimonadota bacterium
CACCCACGCCTCAATACCAGGGGCGGAATCAGTCAGAGAATATGGTACCCGGGGCGGGACTCGAACCCGCATGGGCGCAAGGCCCCCAGGATTTTAAGTCCCGTGCGTCTACCCATTCCGCCACCCGGGCAAGGAGTCCGCCGAACCCTTTCGCTGTCCAAGAACATAGACGACACAAGGCGGGCACGTCAAGCCGGGCCGTGCCTGGCTTCCGGCCAGCGTGTCCTGGCACACTCACACGCCCAGACTGGCGAAGAATCGCGCGGGCAGGAGTCGTGGGGCCGTACTGCTGCCAGAACCGGGAAAACGGAAAATATTAGATGTTAGAAGGGAAGCTGGGAGATACTCTGCGAGACCAACGAAAAGGCGACGGCAAGCATCCCGATTAGGCCCGTGCCGCAGGCGAAGCCTGCGTACAGCACCGGGGCCCAGCGCCGCCAGTTCTGCTCGCCGAAGCGGTGCCGCAGGTACAGGTGACCGAGCAGCGCCCCCGCGAATTGGGGAATTACGAAGTGAGGCATCATGCCCACACCGCGGATGAACCCGTAAATCAGCATCACCGGCAGTCGCAGCAGGTCGAGGATGAAGTACGCAGTCAGCCCGAAGCCCAGCCCGCCGACCATGAGCCAGGGCTTGATAGCACGCAGGAAAAGCTCACGGTGCCCCCCCTCGGTGGTCGAAGAGAACCAGAGCCACTGCTGCAAAGCTGTGAAGTCCCAATACTTCTGGGCGTAGGGGTAAGCTTCGGACGGGATCGGCTTGAGCCGCCAGATGTAGCTCCAGAACAGGAAGCTACATAGAAGCATGATGGGAAACATCACCATCTCGGTCCAGACAATGCTGGTAAACGTGGTCCCCGTCAGCTCGATCTCGCGAAAGCGTTGAGCCTGAGCGCCGTAGTTGTCCAGGGGTATGGGTGCGAACCATATGTCCACACCCTTGTACCCACTGAGAATGAACGTGGCCTCGCGGATCATGGGAAACCCCACAAACTGCCCCGTGAGCCCGATCATGCGGGCGTTGATGTAGGATTGGATCGGCGTCCAAAGGAATCCATACCCCACCACCCACCACAGCGGGAAGCCAGGGACCAACAGCTTGCACAGGAGCACATACCCGCCGGTGGCGCAAGCCCAAAGGCCAAGCATCAGGAAAACGTTGAAATCGCCACGCCCGGGGGGCGGGGTACCCAGGGCGATCACTCCCTTGCGACCCTCGGCGTGCGCCACTCGCCACTGGTAATACATCTTGATTACGCCCAGTACCGCGACGGCAACAGCGGTGCCGATGCCGAAGGACAGCCACAGGTCGATCGAGGCGGCCCAGACTGTCCGCGTCGCTTCCATCCCGGGACGCCACGTTGGCATATGGCCGGTAACCTGAGCGATGGGGTTGGCGATGAGCGTGACCATCGCTGCCACGAAGCTACCTGCCACCATCCAGAAGGGCAATACAAAGCCGACCATCACTTCGGCCAAGTTCGTACCCAAACCGGTCGCAGCGCCAGGCAGAAACCGCTCCGTTGCCTGTGTGAAGTCAATCCATGGGATGGGCAGAATCTGCAGAGGCTTGAGAAGCAGGACGCTGGTCAGCGTGGGGATTGCCACGTAGATGAGGCCAAAACCTATGCCCAACATGCTGCCAATTGAGAACATCCGCCAACGCCAAGTCTCCTGCTTGCTGGACACTTCTGCCAGGGCGGTGGCGCCTTGGGCGGCGACCGGCGCCAGTGGGAAGGGCAGTTTCTCTCCGTCGGAAGTCAGCCGGAACAGCACATAGCCGAAGGTGAACCAAGCTACCCGGCTCATTAGATAGGTCCCTACGGATACCGCGATAGCGGCCTGCCAATCAGCATGCAGGAACACACGATGGCGAACAGCCCACGAGCTGGGGGCCGGTGCCACCCAGTTGGGCACCTGATCCCCCAACCCGGCCGGGGCACTCTCTCGGAGGAACTGATTCCAGATCAGACCAGCGAAGACGCCCCCCGATAGCTGCAAGACGCCCCCCACTGTGCTGGTGAGACCGCCCGCCATATAATAGAGAACGTAGATCTCCTGACGGGAGAGAACTTGGAAGGAACGTCGCGCCACCTCAGTGAAGAGAATAATCGTGGTCCATTCTGCCGCCGGCCCCATCGACTGGCCCACGACCAGCCCCAAGTAGATCGACCCAGGCATCATCACGAAGCCCACAAAGATTGCCCCGAGAACGGTCCGCCAACTGAACCCGTCCCGGTACTCGGTAGGCTCCTCGACGAGAGTCCTATAGGCCGCGAGTTCCTCAGCTTCGCGCATCCGCATGTTGTGGGCCACCTACTGACATACAAAGGCCCGCACTTTCGCAAGTCTGGGGCATCTGATTAGAGATGAGATTACACTGGCAGTGCCGGCCCTCGCCAGGCTGCGGTTATAGCGCATTCAGCGAGAAAAACGCAAATCCTCCCGCCCGAGACTCGCTGCGGGTTGCTCGCGCCCTACTCCGCTGCCTTCCACCCACGGGCCTCGGCCATCTCGTCGAGGAGCGAAGGCAGGACGGGATTGAGGAATAGCTGCGCGGCTCTCCGCCGTACCTCTTGTTCGTCGACGGACCTGAGTAGCATCAAGACCGGGATCGGCGTAGTAGCCAGCGCGTTAGCCTCCTCGACCAGCTCGTCGGCCTTGGCACGTACCTCGTTCTCGTCCATCGCATGAACTCTGTCCAAGAACTCACCCACTGCCTCCTCGACCTGCTTCGGATCGGTCCCCGTCGCCGCGCCGGCCACACACTGAGCCCTTTGGCTGCGCACTTCAGGCCACTGCTGCTCGGGGACGCGGGTAAGTCCTACCAAAACACCCACGGCCAGCTCGTCAGCGTAGCGCCCTCGGCCAGCTCGGCCTGCGAACCTCAGGATACCTCCACCCAGCAGGGTCTTCTGCCAGTCTGTCAGTACATCGAGAACCCGGTCGAGCTTTTTGTCATTCTGCTTAGTCTGTCTGCCCCTGCCTTCGCGAAGAAGCGACAGCGCATCGCGCAACTCGACTGGACTCACCTGCTCACCCCGCAGCAGGCGCTCCTTGAAGCTCAGGACCCGATCGATGGCTTCTATTTGTTGTGTTGCCTCATCGCCGCGGTATATGTCGAGCAGGGCGGCGACTTGATCCTGCGACAGCCGCAGGGGCTCGATCTGCACCAGCAGCATCACGTCCTGGGCCAGACTCAAGATCTCGCCCATAGTCCCTCGGGTTGGGCTCAACCGGACAGGCGCGCCAACCTGCAAACCAAGTAAGCCTAGGCTCATTGTTACGGCAAGAATCGGCATCCTTAATCACCTCTCGGTCTAACAAGACGACCGGAGACGTCAAGGGTTTGTACAAGGCCGCCCACCACCCGTCGCCTTGGGCCAGGGATGAAAGCCCCCGGCCTGATGAAAACGCTCAGTGGGCCTGAGCACCAACGACTATAGAACGCAGCCGGTTTAGATTCAGCACTGCTGCACCGTCGTTCGGCTTGAGTTGGAGCAGAGCCTCCCACTGAGCGATGGCCTCAGTAGGCCTGCCCAGCTTCTCGAGGCAATGGGCGTAGGCGCGGCGGGCAATATCATCCCCGGGCCTCAGAGTTACTGCACGGCGAAGGTAGGGCTCAGCCTCAACATGGAGTCCATGCTGGAAGTAGTAGAACCCCAAGTAGAAGGCTCCATGATTGCTCTGTGGGTTTGCCTCGATGCAGCGGTGGTAGACGCCAATGGCCTCGGTATGGTGCCCTCCACTCCACAGCAGCCAAGCGCTGTTGCTGTAGCTATCCTCGGCGCTGGGATCCAGAAAGGTCAAGGCGTCATTACACCGTACGCACTGGTCATAGTTGCCCTTGTGCCACCACCAATCCGACTCGTACACCAGCGCCAACACCGCTAGCTCCCAAAGGTCCTCCCAGTCCGGCCCATCCGCCCCTGACGACCGCGCTGGCTCCACTGATCCTGCGTCACTGGGCGCCCTGCCTGCCAAGGCCCAGTCTATCGCCTCTGCCACTAGCGACGTTTGTCCGTGGCGGTGTTGCTCTAGGGCACGCAGTGCCTGCTGCGTCCCGAGTTGCCACAGACCTACCACAGCATAGTATCGCACCCACGGGCGCGAGCCGACCAGTGCCGCCGACGCGGCCTTCATCCCGGCATTGTCCCCAAGCCGGCAAAGCGCAATGCCAGCGTGGATACGCACCGGTCGGGATGGATCCGCAAGGACGCTGTGAAGCGCAGCCACAGCGCTCTTGTCACAGGTTTCGCCAATAAGAAAGGCCGCCCGCGCGCGCTCCAGGGAATCCCGCACGCAGAGCTGCCTCACGGCCGCCGGTGTGCCTCCGTCCACAATACGGCTCAGGACCGGCAGCGGCAGCCAGTTTGCAGCGCGAGACGAAGCGACCACCTCAAGGTCCAAGTCGGCCGGGGCTTCCGACGCGTCTTGCAGGGGCACAGCATAACTCAGGAGGAGAACCACCGAGGCCAGACAGGCAGTGGTCATCGCTTTCCCTCCAGTGGATTATAGCCCCTCGCTCATCGAAACACACCCTGTCGCGGAGGCTTCACACACCTCTCGTGCTTTGGCGCGGGCCGAAGCGAAGAAGCGGGCGCCGCCTCGGCAAGACAGTGCCCTCAGGCTGTCCCCTCTTCTCTTCTGCCTGAGCAGCGGCTACCTGCCGACCATCTCGCGCAGGTTACGCAGAACCTTCTCTGGAGACGGTAGGTTCTCAGTCTCCAGCGTCTGGGCCATGGGCGGCGGCACGTTGTGGGCTGCTAGGATGCGCACCGGTGCCTTCAAGGAACTCCAACACCGAGCCTGCAGTTCGTACGCTAGGTGTTCGCCGTAGCAGCCAATCTCCGGCGCCTGTTGCAGCACCAGCACCCTTCCGGTCTTGTTAGCGGATGCTGTCAGAGTCTCGATATCAAGGGGCACCAAAGTGCGCGGATCTACTACCTCGACCGACAGCCCCTCCTCGGCCGCCATTTCGGCCGCTTGCATCGCGACGTGATACATGTAGCTGTACGCCACCAACGTCACGTCAGTGCCCTCGCGAGCCACCTTGGCCACACCGATAGGCACTGTGTAGTCTTCCTCAGGCACAACATCCTTCTCCAGATAAGCAAGCTGGTGCTCGATGAAGACCACGGGGTTGTCATCTCGCACCGCCGCCTTGAGCAGCCCCTTGGCATCGTAGGCAGTGGCGGGCGCCACGACCTTCAGGCCGGGAAACATACAGACCACAGCTTCCAGTGACTGGGAGTGCTGCCCGGCGTAGCCCTTGCCGCCGCCAATACTGGTTCGAATCACCATCGGTATGGTCATCTTCCCGCCGAACATATAGCGCGACTTGGCGACCTGGTTACCGATCTGGTCCATGGCCATCAGCACGAAGTCGAGGTACATGATCTCGACCACAGGCCGCAGTCCCACCATGGCGGCCCCGCAGCCCGTCCCGATGATGCCAGCCTCTGAGATGGGGGTATTGAAGACGCGATCGCGTCCGAAGACATCGATAAGACCACGGGTGGCCCCGAAGGCGCCACCGTAGTCTGCTACGTCTTCGCCATAGACGACTACACGGCGGTCACGCAGCATCTCCTCGGTCAAAGCCTCAGCTATCGCGTGGCGATACAGTATGCGTCCCTTGCCGTCACGAACCTGCTTTGTCGGCTCGGAGACTAGCGCCTCGGCCGGCGTGGCCCACTTGGGATCCAGATTCTCAGTTGTCGTGTCGGTGAACAGGCCCTCGTAGATCGTCGAAGGCTCTGGATCGTGGGCCTCCTTCCCGGCCCACTCGGCGGCTTCGGCGATCTGCTTGGCCGCCCGGTCACGGCGGGCCTTCGCCTCTTCAGGCGTCAGAAGACCAACCGCCAGCGCTTGCTGCTCGAAGTTATCCAAGGGATCACACGCCATCCACATCCGTTCTTCCTCTTCGGTCCTGTAGGTGGTACGATCATCACTGAGGGAGTGGCCCAGGTAGCGGTAGGTGAGGCACTCGAGCAAGACGGGCCCTTCGCCCAGGCGACAGAGTTCCGCAGCCCGGCTCACCGCGTCGTGCACAGCCACAGCGTCCATCCCGTTGACGACTTCGGCGTGCATATTGACATGGTTGTAGGCCGCGCCACGCCGCGCCAGGTATCGCACGCCTGTAACCTCGCCCACCTGCTGACCGGTCATGCCGTACTGGTTGTTCTCCACCAGGTAGATAACCGGCGTGCCGCGCTTGAACTGGTCCATCGCGGCGAAGTTCATCGCCTCGTGGCAGATGCCGTTGTTCGCGGCTCCATCACCGAAGATGCACAGCACAACTTTGTCGGTGCCAAGCTTCTGCAGCCCCATGGCGGCACCAGTCCCAATGCCTATGGAGCCGCCGACGATGGCATTGGCCCCAAGGTGACCGGTGTAGAAGTCGGCAATATGCATTCCCCCACCCCGCCCACGGCAGTAACCTTCCTCCTTCCCCAGCAGCTCGGCCATCGTCCGGTTGAGGTGGACCTGAATCGCCCTCTCCAACAGATCGGGAGTGTCGGTGGAAGCATCCCAGCCTATGCCCTGGACGAAGCTCACAAGGTACTCCGGGCTTTGAGCCAGCAACGCAAAGTATCCCTTGGCGATGGAGTGGCCGTGCCCTCGATGCGTGCTCGTGATATAGTCGTCCGCACGAATGGCAGAGATACCGCCAGCAGCGACGGCCTCCTGGCCGATTGACAGGTGCGTGGCACCGATGAATCTGAAGCCCGGCAGAGGCTTGAAACGGCCGCTCTTGAGCTGCACCACCATTTCCTCGAAGGCACGGATGTACAGCATGGCCTGGAGGATGTGCAGGGCCACGTCCCGCGTCAGGCCTGCCTCCATCGCCTTGCGAAGATCGCCCTGCCACTGGAACATGGGGATTGGGTCGATCTCCATCTGCCCGGACAAGAAGGCTGGGCAAACATCAATGTCTCTGGGCATTGGGTAACACCTGCCAACTTGATCTTAGCCCTCGGAATCCCACATCCTAGGGGCTATCCACCGTGACCTCGCGCAGCCGGACGATGCTATCGGCACGACACCCGCCGGGGAACTCCAACCGCAGACGACGAGTCTTCACAGGGTCGAAGCAGACCTCGGCGACCACGCTGTCCGGCTCAATAGACGCCAAGGTTCGCCATTCGCTGTCAATGCGGGCCTCGACGTTGACTCTCAGAGGCACGTAGAGAGTATCAGTCCCTTGACCGTGCGGCGGCCAGAAGTAAAGCGTAACACCGCTACAGGTTGTCTGTCGCGCGAAGATCAGCTCTATCCAGTGTGGTTCTGCCGATTCGCCCGACACCCAGCGGCTGTCGGATCCCACGGCGACCAGCCCGTCGATGGCCCCCTCAGCGCTATCAGGATAGCCCTCGTGACACGAATCGGCAAGTGTGGTGGTGCCCCGCAAGCGCAATGCGGGGTTGTCCTTGACGCGTATCCCGATCTGCGGAAGAGCGCCGGCCCGCTCTAGATCAACGCGTAGCTCTCGCCCGTCCAGTCGACGTGGGGTGATGCCACGGGTTCGGCACAGCGCCGCGGCAGCGCCAGCCGCCTCGCCGAGGGCCATTGTGGTGCCCATGACTCGGAGGCTGCCGTGGGCGACGTGATCTGCCGATATCGGCCTGCCGGCCACAAGCAGATTGTCCACGGACTTGGGCACCAGACAGCGGTACGGAATCTCGTAGGGCGCTCGCAGACGCGCGCCGGCAGCGTCCCCAGTGGAATCGGCGGCGTGAATGTCGATCGGATAGAACCCACGAGCAATGCCGTCCTCGAAGGCTGCCGCACCGAGCACGTCCTGCGCTGTCAGGATATACTCCCCCACCACCCG
>JAKORR010000425.1 GCA_029777735.1 Armatimonadota bacterium
AGCACCTGTCTTCAACAGCGAAGACCACATCATCCCGGACCGCAATGTGAACTGGCAGTCCCCCACCTATATCTACAACGTCTATTGGCAGGGTGCTGTGCATGGTCGCGGTGCCTCCAGCGCCTGGGTCTGGGAGCGCACCTACGACCCGGCGAGTGACTTCAGCGGGTCCATCCTTCACCGCGCCGAGTGCATCGAGGCAATAGGCCACTGCACCCTCGATGCGAACCGCCTCTCGGACCAGATTACGGCGCTCCAGCAAGTCAAGCCGCCTGTGGCCATCGTCTACGCCCTATCGGGCTTTGTCTATCAGCCTGGCTACGCAGGCGCCCTGTCGGCAGCTTGGCGCTGTTCGGCCTTTTGCGGAATCAAGACCGGCTTCGTCTTCGAGCGGCAGCTTGAGGCACTGGCGGACGGCAGGAAGCTGGGTGGGTATCTGAGCGAGTGTCGGGTTATCGTGCTCGCGGGTCTGCGTAACCTCAGTGCCAGGGCCTGCGAGGGCCTTAGGAGTTTCGTCGCCGACGGCGGCAAGCTTGTCGCGGTCGGGGAGCCTCCCATGGTCGATGAATATGGGCGGCCGGTAGAACCCGCCCTGCCAGTAGCCGTGCGCCTTGAGTCGACGAAGGAGCTGGAGCTGATGGCGAGGCTCCGTGAGGCGCTGTCAAAGGTAGGCGTTGCACCGCCTGTGGAGCTGATAGGGCAGGACGGCCAGCCAGTGTATGGTGTTGAGCACTTTGCCGCTCCGTGGCAGGGTGGGTGGCTGGTGAACGTGAGCAACTACCGGCGGGAGGAACCGACGGCGAATCTTCGCGTCGGGGGACGAGCTGTGACCTCGGCCAGAAACCTCATCTCGGGCCACAGTGTTGCCTTCCCGGACACGATTCCCTCTCTTCAGCCCTTGCTTCTTGAAGTGAAGTGAACCCACAACCCGGCAGCAGACGCCAATTACTGTACTCCCTTCACGGGGCCTGCCTCCGAGCCTCAGAGGAACCCTGGTCATAACCATTACCATTGCCACTGCTGTAGGTGCGGGCCCGCGGAGCCGCCGTGCAGTCCAGACCCGCGGGCCTGGGGCAACCATGACGAGACCGAGGAATTTGTTACCTTAGATTGTCTGAATTGCTTCGGGCAGGCTGTGGTCACAAGCCCTACAGACCCAACCAAAGCTAACCCCTTCCTACCTCGCTTCAATCAGGCACACCATTGAGGAGCCGCAGGCTCCCCCTGGCTGAGACTCCTGCTGTATACCTGGAGACAGCTGCTGCGATGGGTGTCTCCAGAGGCCAGAGCGTGCTGGCTGCCTATCGGCGGCCGTAAGCGGCTTCGAGGTGTTGCTGCAGGTCGGGCAGTTCGGGCGGCAGCGAAATGGGGGCTCCTAGGTCGGGCTGCAGGTCCTCACCCTCCAGCCGCCACGCAATCTGCCTCTGCCACCGCGGGGCGTTGATCTCGTCGCAGTCGCGGCGGTAGTGTGTGCCGCGGCTCTCGTCCCGCAGGAGGGCCGCTCTGGTCACCGCCTCAGCGACAAGCGCCATGGTTTGGAGTTCATGCCGTTGCCACGGGTGGGTTGCGCTTGCGCCAGGCGCCTGGGCGCGCACTCTACGAGCGGTGTTGACCGCTGCTTGGAGGCCCTTGGCGTGGCGCACGACGCTGCACCATCGCCACAGGTGCCAGGCCAGCTCTCGGTGGAGGTCCTCGACTGGCGTGCCCGACTGAGCGCCAGCGGGCATGAGAGAGACGAGTTCGCGCGCGAGGTCTGCAGTGTCGGCCTCGGTGAAAGCGCGCCCTGCTGATGCCCGTGCGGCAGCCTCGCCAGCGCGTCTGCCAAAGACCTGGGAGTCGGCCAGCGCGTTGCCACCGGGGCGGTCAGCGCCGTGCTGGCCGCCTGCGTTCTCGCCTGCGGCAAACAGGCCCGTAATGCCTGTGGCAGCCTGCTCGTTGATCGCCACGCCGCCGTTGAAGTGCTGCACGGCGGGCGCGAACTCAAAGGCCTGGCGCGTGAAATCCAGGCCGCGCTGACGCAGGTGCTTCAGTGGCACGGCAGCCTTGTGTTCCAGGGCTTCTACCCCATTGTGTGTGACGTCCATGTAGACGCCGTGGTGCTCGGTGCCGCGGCCCTCGGCGATCTCGGTGAAGACACCAATGTCCACCCACATCGAGGAGTTACGGACCGTGAAGGGATAGGAAACTGCCTTGAGCCGCAGGGCTTCCTCCAGGTCGACACCCTCGGGCATGTAGGACGAGAGAAACTCGTGACCTGCCGCGTTGGTAACTCTAGGGCTGAGTCGCCAGAAGACGCCGGACAGCGCGAAGGCGAAGGGATGAACGATGGACGGACCGATCTGGATGAACTCCATATTCACGAGTGATGCGCCTGCCCGCAGGCCCAGAGCGTAGCCGTCGCCAGCGGCCCGGTGGGGAAAAACGTTTACGGCGAAGGCTTGCCCTGCGCCCCCTGCGGCAAGCACGACACTGGGCGCCGCGAAGACCACCTGTGAGCCGTCGGCGGTGTTCCAGCCCCAAGCGCCGAAGATCTTGCCATCGGCTACAAGCAGGTCGGCGACGGTTACCGGGTACATCATCTCGATGCTGCCCGCACCTGGGGCGGCGTTCAACTGCTCGATACGACGCAGCAACGCGTGGAGGATAGCCGGTCCGGTCTGCGTGCCCTTACCGGCGGCTCGGGCAAACCGAGCTCCGTCACTGAGCTTCTGTACGAACCTACCATCTTCGGTGCGGTCGAACTCGGCACCCCACTCATCCAGCTCCACGAGACGGGCCGGTGCCTCCTCCGCGATGATCCGTGACAATTCCGGACGGCAGACAAGGCACCCCTTGACCATGATGTCGATCCAGTGCTCGCGTGGACTGTCAGCGGGATCGGCGTGGCCCAGCGCAGCGCCGAAGGCCATCCAGTCGGAGGCTGCAGTGAAGGTAGTGCCGGTGCGACCGATAGGCCCCTTGTCGGCCACGATGACGCTGGCGCCTACTTCGGCCGCGGCCACGGCCGCTCGTAGACCAGCCCCGCCACCGCCGATCACGAGAACGTCCGCGCGTTTGATCCGCTGCATAGGGTGTCAGCTCCTCCAGGTGATGTGGTGTGGGGCATACCGCCTGCGCACCGACCCGTCGAGCAACCACAGACGCCGAGGACGCGACCTTACCGTCGCCCCCCTCCATGATGGGCCACGACCTTCCTACCCGATCCACCAGGCTACACCCTTTGGGCGCGGGAATGCTACCCACTCGGAGCCAGGTCCCTGGATCGTTGGGGTGTCAGGCGCTCACGCTGCAGGAGCGGGATCTGTAGGATCGAGGCCTGCCAGAGACCTGCGGGCTTTGGGCCCATACCCATGCCGCCGACCCAGATGTCCAACGAGGACTTCGGCATTGGCACTGTGCCGGGGACCAGGCGCAGACGGACCATTAGACACCACAGCCCTCCCGTCCCCGGGCTGAGGACGCCCTCCTGCCAGGTCGAACCACCATTTGTGCTCACGACAGGAAGATCGCCCAGTCGCGCCGCTATCGTCTTCGGCTGGCCCGAGGTGCCCTCATTAAGCCATATCGACGCAACGCCAAAGCCAGGTTTAGAGGGCACGTTGACCTTGATGTTACTCGGCGCCGTCCAGTCGCTGTCGCTGAGGTCGTAAAGGATGTAGCCGAAGGATGTAGCCGTCGGAGGTCGAGACGTAAAGCCTGTCGGAGGACGTTAGGAACAGGGAGTAAAGGTTCGGCGTGGTGGTGTCGGGCGAGGAGAGCAGGAACTTCTGCCAGGTGCCTGTCCCGGCGTCGGGCACAAACAGCCGTCCACCAGGCCCGCACATGAAGCTGCGCTCGTGCTGGCGGTAGACCACGTCAGTCGGTCTCCAGCGACCAGTGGCGGGAAGGTCAGCCGCCGCGGGCGGAGGGAACTGCTGCCACTGGTGACCGTAGTCAACGCTTCTCAGGACCAAGGGAGCTCCAGTGCGGTCCGTGCCGACGGCCATGCCGAAGGCACCGTCGAAGCTCACCTGCCGCAAATCGCCGCGCTGAGTCGCCGGGATGAGGAAGTAGGGCCCATACGCGTCGTGCTAGGTGGCACCCCCATCGTCGCTGTAGCCGATGTGACCGCTGCCGACGATGACGACATGCTGGCTGTCGATGACGTCAACGTCGAACATGGCGACGCGGAGAGCAGCGGGAAGGGTTATCTTTTGCCACGTCCCGCCGCCATTGGTGGTCCGCAGCACTGATCCGGTCTGACAGCTCGTTACCCCCAGGCCGCCGTGGAAGTCGATTCCCGTCACCATACCGTAAGGATTCGTCACGCCGGTGAAGGTAAGGGCCCCCATGGCGCCGGCTCCCGGAAGAAGCATCGGCAACGAGGAACAAAGCAACGACAGTCCACATCACACCCACCTCTCGACGCAGCGCTTATCTGCGCCTCTGTCTCCCCGCCCCGCCTACGCTTAAAGCCTGTGACCTGTTGCCAAGCCGACGCCCTGGAGGAACAGGGCAAATTGTGCCCGAGGTTCTACTTTCTACTCGGGCGATTCCTTTGTGACCTTGGGAGCCTGCGGGCCCGGCATCCAGCCAGCCGTGTAGGCCTTGCCCTCACACCCGAAAATGGGCAGGTAGCGCTCGATCTCGCGCTTGATGTAGTCCATGGCCGGCCCACAGATCTTGCGGAAATCCTTCTCCTTTGGGTTTTGGGCGAGTTGATCGCTCATGCCTTGGATGAAGGCCTGGCTCAGCGCCGTCGCGACGTTGACCTTGCACACGCCCATCTGGCAGGCACGGGACACGTCCTCCATGGCGATGCCCGACGAGCCGTGCAGCACAAAGGGAATGTTCACCGCGTCCATGAGTGCCTGCAGGCGGTCGAACTGGAGGTGCGCGCCCTTGGCAGGCATACCGTGGATGGCGCCGATGGAGACCGCTAGGCTGTCACAATCGGTCTGCTCGTGGAAGCGCTGGGCATCTTCGGGGTCGGTGAAGAAGCTGTCGAGCTTGGCCCGCTGCTCGTCGGTCATCAAGTCACGAACGTCTTCTACCTCGCCCTTGACCAGGGGCTCAAGCTGCTCGGTGGTGAGGAAGTCCTCGATCTTCGGAATGATGCCCAGTTCGCATTCAAGCTGCAGGCCCACGGCGTGGACCATGCGGGCGATCTCGGCGCTGAGGCGCACGTTCTCCTCGAAGGTCTCCTTGGAGCCATCGAACATCAGAGAGGTGAAGCCGGCGCGCAGGCACTGCACGTTCTGTTCATAGCTGGTGCCGTGGTCCAGGTGCAGTGCCACCGGAATCTTGGTTTTGCCCGCCGCAGCGGTGACCATGGCCGTGGCTTCCTCCAGGCCGGCATACTTGATGGCGCCTTGACTCACCTGCAGGATGACAGGTGATTCGTGCTCTTCGCACGCATTGATGACGGCCTTGACGCTCTCAAGATTGTTGGCGTTGAAGGCGCCAACGGCGTAGCCGCCCTTCAGGGCGGGAAGCAAGATATCGTAGCTGGTTGCGAGAGGCATTGGAACACGCTCCTTGTCTGCACGATCTCACCGATGGATCAGGCGGTATCGCCAATATTACTAAGAACACCGCGCCTCTCCAGGGCCGTTGGAAGGCGGGCGCCTCGGCAAGAAATCCCGGCAGGGATACACCCCAGAGGAGACGACAACAAGGCCCACTAAGTGCCCCGCTGGCAAATCACCCCTCCGATTCCTCGGACTCCTCACCAGAGCACTCCGATCTGCGATCACGCAGAAACTCTTCCACTTCTTCGCGCGGTGGCAACGAAGGAATAGCCCCTTTCGCCGTTGCTGTCAAGGCTCCTGCCGCGTTGGCGAAGGTGAAGATCTGACTTAGCTCATCCTCGTCCAGATCGCCCGGCTCCCTTCCGTCCTGCATGTGCTCCAGCAATCCCACCAGCGTGGCGGCAACGAAAGCATCGCCGCAGCCCGTCGTCTCCTCCACCGGCACCCGGAAGCCCGGCAGGTGGCCCCGCGCCTTGCCGTTGTCGAAGTAGCACCCCTCTCCGCCCAGGGTTACGGATACCAGTTCCGGCCCCTTGGCCAGAATCTCCGCGGACCCACGCACCAGGTCGTCGGTACCTGTGATGAACTCGAGCTCTACCTCGGAGATCTTGATGACATCGCACAATTCGATTGCCGCTGTGATCTCGCGTTGAGCCGTGGCTTCGTCCGGCCACAGAGGGCGGCGCAGGTTCGGGTCATAACTGACAAGCGCGCCCGAATCCGCCGCCACCTCAATCGCCCGCAGCGTGGCCGACCGCACCGGCTCGTTGATTAGTGTGATGGACCCGAAGTGGAAAACGTCTGCCTCGGCAAGATACTCTTCGTCGAGTTCCTCCGGCGCCAGAGTCATGTCCGCCGAGCGCTCGATGTAGAAGGTGAAGTCGGGGCTGCCGTCAGCCAGCACTGTGACGAAGGCGAGTTGCGTGCGATGGGTCGGGTCGAGAATGAAGTTCGTCAGATCCACATCCGCGTCATAGAGCGTTTCATGGAGGAACCGCCCGCAGAAATCGTCTCCTACCTTGCCAATGAATCCGGCGTCGGTGCCCAGGATGGCGACACCGGCGGCAACATTGGCCGGCGCGCCCCCCGCGGCCTTCTCGAACCCCGGCGCATGCTCGAGGTTGACCCCCTTCTCGAGGCTTACCATGTCAATCAAAGCTTCACCGAGACAAACTACTGAAGGCATTGGCATGACCCCCTGCCCATTGTTGCAGTGAGAGTGCCTCCCCCGATCAGGAGTGAGAAGCGCCCGCCTCGAAGCCTCCTATCACGCGATCCGTTGCCTCCAGGAAGGCGTGTACCTTGTCCTTCGTCTGAAGGTACCGCGAGAGAGAATACGGGACTGCTGCTTGGACGCCGAAGGTAGCCGAAGGCGGTTTCCTTCCTACGGATCCGCTCCGGGAGTTCAGCGAACTCTTCCGGAACAGCCTGCTGCAGGACGTACACGTAGCGATCGAGGGCCTGCTGACCAAGCTTCTCTATGATGCGGCCATAGAAGATCCCGAGAGCGCCCTTAGTGTCCAGACCCCACAGGCTGCAAGGAATTCCGCCGCCAAGCATACACCGGAGCACGAAGGAGCCAGTGTAGGCGTCGGTGCCCCAGACGAGTCGACGCGGATTCTCTCGGGCTCGGATAGCTGCGCAGTCGTAGAGTGCATGCGCAGCCGCCAACGCAGTGGAATCCTCGGCGAGCTGCTGTTCAAGTTCCTCGAAGAACGCGTCTTCGCTCCAGCCCCGTCGTTCACCCGGACGCGGAGGCTGCACATCCTCCGGTCCCACGACGGCAGTTACAGACGCTAACCACATGCCCTGCTGAGTGTATGTACAGGACTCGAAGCACCGCACCGAGAAGCCCTTGCGATTAAGCATGTAGGCCATACGCCACAGCCGCAAGGGGATGTCCTCTGCCACGATTGCTATCTCGCGCTCACCCAAGGTAATCGGCTGATCGCCAGAAGCTTCGTCTTCGGTGTCACCGTACTCCGTCGCAAGGTGGCGGACGGCCTCCTCGATCGATTTCCAGTCCGAGCCTGTACGCCGGAAGTAGTCACCGGCGACGCTCTCCAACCGTTCGACATCCCAACTCTCGACAGCCTCCAGATAGTCCAAGGCCTGCGCAATCGCCTCCCTCGGGCTGTGGCCGTGTTTGAGCTCCAGGATAAGGAGGTCGCCGCGGGTATTCACAGCCAGGAGATCTATGTTGCCAGCCTCGGTAGCCACCTCGCGCCCGATGATTAGCAAGGGCACTTCCACGGCGAGTACGTGTGGGTTGTGCTCCAGCCACGAGTGGAGACTCCTTTCCTCATAGGAGACCGCGTTGAACTCAACGAGTTTTTCCCCTTCGCCGAATTGGTATAGTCGCATCCTTTCACCTTATGCTGAGGGCTGCGCACGTCTCTAGTACCATCCGGCCAACTCACCATCCAGGCTTCTGGTTCAGCGGACAGGGCGCGAAGGTGGTCATTGCCCGCAGGCTCTCGTAGCGCTCATACAGCATCTCCAAGGACAGTTTCCTTAGCGCCTCGACGCCGAAATCCTGCACACACACCGAAGCTACCGCGGTACCCACCGCGAGCGCCTGCCGCAGTGCCTCCTCACTTGTGTCGTCCAGCCAAGCCAGCATACCGATCATACCACCGGCGAAGGTGTCGCCCGCGCCAGTGGGATCCGTCACATCCGGCAGCGGCATGGCCGGAAGTGCGAAGTGGCCTGCGCGCGACACCAGTGAGGCCCCGTACTCGCCCTTCTTGATGACTACGTAGCGAGGGCCTAGGCCGAGGATCGTGCTCGCCGCCGTGCACAGATTCGCCTCGCCCGATAGCTGTCGCGCCTCGGCGTCGTTGACCAACAGCAAGTCGATACGCCCCAGTAACGTCAGCAACTGATCGCGGTCGCGCTCAATCCAGAAGTTCATCGTGTCGGCCACAACGAACCGCGGCGGCGCTACCTGGTCCAGCACACTGATCTGCAGGCCGGGCTGAATGTTGGCCAGGAACACATACTCCGTGCTGCGCCACTGCTCGGGTATCCGTGGGTCAAAATCCGCGAACACGCCCAACTCGGTGAATAGCGTCTCGCGCGTGTGCATGTCGAAGTAGTAGCGTCCTCCCCAACGGAAGGACCTACCGCCTTCCACAATCGTCACACCTTCTAGGTCGACGCCCCGCTGGGCCAAAGTGCTAAGCATCTCTTGGGGGAAATCGTCGCCCACAGCTCCCACCAGACGCACGGGCGCCAGCAGTGACGCCGCTAGGCCCGCGTAGATGCCCGCGCCGCCGACCGTGTTGTCCACGCGCCCGAAGGGCGTCTCGATGGTGTCCAGGGCCAAGGATCCAACTATCAGCACTGAAGGCACAGCAGTTCTCATCTCCTTGCGTCGTCGTCCAGGGGCGCTGGCCCCCGCAACAGCTCTCGGAAGGCCATAAGGACAATCCGCGGGAGAGCCTTCAGCCGCGGCAGGCGAGAAGGCTCCGTCGCCACGCGCCACAGCCACTCCAGACCCACCCGCTGCAAGAACACTGGCGCCCGCTTCTTGCGGCCCGAAATCACGTCCAGGCTCCCCCCGATACCGATGGCGACACCCGCGCCGATCTCTCGCAGGTGCGCCGCGATGAATCTCTCCTGCCTTGGCTGCCCTAGGGCGACGAACAGCACTCCCGGGCGCAGAGCGGCGATCTGTCGCACCACTGCCGCCTCTTCCTCAGGCTTGAAATAGCCGTCACGGCAACCCGCCACCTGCAAGCCCGGCACGCGTTCAGCGAGCTTCGCCGCCGCTTCCTCCGCAACGCCGGGTTCCGCCCCAAGAAAGAACACGCTCCGTCCTTCCTCCGCCGCGACGTGGCAGAGGCCCTCCACCATGTCGCACCCGGCTACTCTCACGGCCACCGGCAAACCAAGCAGCTTGGACGCCAGGACCACTCCCGCACCGTCGGCTGTGACCAGGTCCGCGCTGTTGGCTATCTCGCGGAACTCTTCATCGTCCTGGGCTCGCACAACACCCGAGGCGTCGCAGGTCACCAGGTAGTGGGGCTCACTGGAACGGAGGAAGGCGCGCGCCTGCTCCAGAGCTTGATCCATGGTAAGGCCATGGAGTCGCAGCCCGAACAGCCTGACCTCCACGGGTGTCGCGCTGAGGGATCGGGCGCGCGGCATCAACCGCACGATCAGGAATCCGAAGAAGATCCCTGTCCCGACCCACACGGATGCCACGACCAGCTTGAAAAGCCAGTGCCACTCCACAATGACAACCAACACGATTGCCAGAACACAGAGATACGCTGCGCTGGCAACGGCGATCGCCGCTACCTGCGCCTGGCTGTAGCCCTGGTCCATGAGCACCTCATGCAAGTGTTGCGGCCGCAGAGCGCCGGTGCGCCGTCGGACCGCCGTCGGAGCCACGGCCGCAAACAGCGGCGCCCCGACAATCAGCAAGGGAAGCAGAAGTGCCAACAGCGCCGTGTTCTTGACCATGCACACCGCCGCGGTCCAGGCCACAGCTACGCCCACAGCGTAGGCCCCGGCGGAGGCAGCCGGATGCCGGATCCTCCGCTCAAAGGGTCCCACGCCGAGCCCGGCAGCAGCGAGACCGAGAGCCACGACCTTCGAGGAGACCGATACAAGGTCGGGCCTGAGTGCTGCAATGGCCGCGAAGGTCAGCCCCGATAAGACCGTGAGCGAGGGCACGACGCCCAGAATCGTCCCCGCACGGGCGAACATCGAGCCAAACAGCGTCAGCCAGACCCACGACACAACCCAGCCCGCCATGCCCAGGGCCACGCTTTTGGTAGCAAAGGGCAGCTTGAAACTACTCACCGGCGGAGGCACCGACAGAGCCGCCAAGGCCGCGAGCAACAGGACGACGGCCAGGGCCCTGAGCCCCCGGGGTAGCTTGAGCCGATCCGTCAGGGTCAACAGGGCTGCCCACACAAAGAACACACCGAGAGCCACGAGAGCGAACTGGGCGAACTCCTTGTCCGCGTGCCGGCTTACCCAGGCCGCCAGCAGCAGACCGGCTATCAGGGCCAAGCCCCGGTGGTCTCTCGCTGAAACGCGACGCCGAGCGAAAACCTGCTCAACCCCGACCAAGACCAGGGAATAGACAGCCGCACCTACTGCTGCGGCCAGCGTTGTCATCCAGGCACTTGCATACACCACTTCAGCCAAGTCCCTTTTCCCAGCGGCTCCAGGCAGCCCTGTCCTGCGTGGATCCACGCCCGACACGTACTGCTCGCGGGCTTCGTCCAGACTCCGTCTTTGCGGGCGCGATGGCCCGGCCTAGGTCCCGTGCTCCCAGCTCGCAAGGTACTGACGCTGCTCGGGCGTCAGTTCATCGATCTCCACACCTAGGGCTGCGAGCTTCAGCCGTGCCACCTGCTCGTCAATCTCGCGCGGCACCGGGTGCACGGCCACCGGCAGCGGCTCCTCCGCCAGGGCAACCCACTCAGCGCACAGGGCCTGGTTGGCGAAGCTCATGTCCATAACGGCTGCGGGATGGCCCTCGGCGGCAGCCAAGTTCACCAGTCTACCTTCGCCCAGCACATACAGCTTGCGCCCGTCCGCCAGGCGGTACTCGTCGCAGGAGGGCCGGATACGGCGCTCCTCTACGGCCATCTCACGCAGGGCCACCAGATCCACTTCCACGTCGAAATGCCCGGAGTTGGCGAGAATGGCCCCGTCCTTCATGACCTCGAAGTGCTCGCGCCGCACGATGCTTGTGTCGCCTGTGACGCTGACGAAGATATCACCGATGGGGGCAGCGGCCGCCATGGGCATGACCTGGAAGCCGTCCATGGTGGCCTCCAGCGCTCGCAACGGATTGACTTCAGTGACAATTACCTTCGCCCCCAGGCCCCTCGCCCGCTGGGCGACGCCTCGGCCACACATGCCGTAGCCTGCCACGACGAAGTTCCTGCCCGCAATAAGCGTGTTGGTGGCCCGTAGGATGCCGTCGATGGTGCTCTGCCCCGTACCATATCGGTTATCGAATAGATGTTTTGTCATGGCGTCGTTGACGGCCACCAGTGGATAGCGCAGCGCCCTATCCTCCGCCATGCTGCGAAGGCGGAAGACTCCCGTCGTCGTCTCCTCCATGCCTGCCTTGACGCCTCCGAGCAGCTCCTGGCGACTCTTGTGCAACGTGCTAATCAGGTCCGCACCGTCGTCTATGGTGATCGTCGGCGCCAAGTCCAGCACAGCGTTGATGTGTGCGTAGTAGGTGTCGCGATCCTCGCCGTGGGTCGCGAAAACCTCGATGCCATAGTGCCGTACTAGCGCCGCCGCGGTGTCGTCTTGGGTGCTCAGGGGGTTGCTGGCGCACAAGCGCACTGTGGCCCCCCCCGCGCTCAGAGTCCGCATGAGATTGGCCGTCTCCGTGGTCACGTGCAAGCA